>JACQWK010000702.1 GCA_016209525.1 Verrucomicrobiota bacterium | reverse complement strand
TGCGTGATGCGTGCCCGACCTCTGATTACTGACAACTGACCACTGGCCACTGACCACTGGCCACTGACCACTGACCACTGACCACTGACCACTGACGATGAACGATTTGAGATTCGCCTGCCGCCAACCAACGGAAGGGATTGATGGATTGGTGGATGATTGGATCGGTGGTTTCCCGCCATTGATCGACCAATCCAACAATCCACAAATCCACTTATCCACCAATCCAATCATCCGATGAATGACCTTCGCTTCGCCTTCCGCCAATTCTTGAGGAACCCCGGCTTCACGCTGGTCGCGGTTTCGTCGCTCGCCATCGGCCTGGCGCTCGCCGCCTGCACGCTGGCCACCGTGAACGCTTATCTCCTTCGGTCGGTGCCCTATCCGACGGCGCAGCGCGTGTTTCATCTCCGGTACGCTCCGGTTGGTCCGTGGGAGCCACGCGGCATGACTGCGATCGATTGGAAGTCACTCAGCGACGTCGTCGAAGACAGCATTACGTCGTCCGGGGTGGCGTTCCACTTGAACGACGCCGGCTCGTTAACGAGGGCGCGGGGTTTGCAGGCTTCCAGCGGATTCGTGCGCGGACTCGGCGTTCAGCCGGTGATTGGCCGGACGTTTGTGGAGGAGGAATTTCAGTCCGGCGCCGAAGCCGTGGCCATGATCAGTCATGCGCTGTGGCGCGATCGCTTCGGCTCCGACCCGCAAATCGCCGGGCGCCAGTTGTCCGTGATGCGCGGGGAAGAAGCCGAGCAACCCCAAATGCTGCGCGTTGTGGGAGTGCTGCCGCCTGGATTCTGGTTTGGCCGCGACAGCGGTGCGACGGTCGATATCCTGACGCCGCTTCATTCTGTCATGCGGACATACATGGTCCGCTTGCGCGAAGACGTTCCGGTCGCGCTCGCTGAGAAGAGAATTACGGAAGCGGCGAGAAGCGTGGGCTCGGATTTTCGGCCTGATTGGACCGGAGTCCATCTGGAATCCGTGCAGCAACGGTACGTCGAAAACATCCGCCCGGTGCTGGTCGGGATTTCGATTGCCGTCGGCGTCGTTCTGGTCCTGGTGTGTGCCAACCTCGCCGTCCTGCTGCTGTTGCGCGCCATGCGCCGCCAGAAAGAAGTGGCGGTGCGGGTCGCGCTGGGAGCGGAGCAGAAGCACCTCCTGCGCATGGTGGCCGCGGAAGCCGGCTTGATTTGCGTCGCCGCCTTTGCCGCGGGCCTCGTCTTGACCGGAACGGCGCTTCGCGTGCTCACACCACTTTTCGAGGCGCAGCTTGGAAGACCGGCACCCGGCGGTCCGGGGATGATCCAGATCGATCCGACCGTTCTTATCGCACTTGGCGGAGTCACGCTGCTCATTGCGTTGTCGCTGGCGTTCATTCCGCTGCTGGCGCCCTGGCGATATCAGGTGGCAGACACGTTGCGTTCCCAGGGCACGACGACCACGGACGGTCCGTTCATGCGCCGGCTGCGGAGAGCGCTTTGATTGCGTTTGAAGTGGCCGGATCGCTGGTTTTGCTCGTCGGCGGCGGATTGATGATTCGCAGCGCGGTGAATCTGATGAGAACGAACCTCGGCTTCAATCCAGAGAAGGTCCTTCGAGTCGGAGTGCGGCTGCCCGCCCGAATGGGGGCGGATGCGCCCGCGCTTTACCAATTCTTCACCGCGCTGACCGAAAGGCTTCCGCAGGATCCGAGTTCCCGCTTCGCGCTGATGACGGCTTTTCCTCCCTTTTACCCGGCGAACACACAACGATTCGAGGCGGCAGGGACGGAGACCGACGGCGCTCCGGCTGGCATGCTGCGCGTGGGTCCCGGCTATTTCAATCTGTACCACGTCGCGCTCAGGCAAGGGCGGGAGTTCACCGCCGCCGACCGATTGGGAAGCGAACCGGTCGCAGTGATCAGCGAAACTCTCGCCCGGCAACTCTGGCCGAACGGCAGCGCGGTCGGGCGGCAAATACGAGTCGTGGAAGGGGACATGCCGGGATCGCCGTTTGGACCGTGGCGCACGATCGTGGGCGTGATGGGCGATATCCGCCAGGGCTACGCGGATACGGATTTACGAGACATTTACCTGCCCATCCTGCAAGTGCCGACGCGATTCGCCTCCGTCCACGTGCGAACGGATCGACCGCTTTCATTTTGGGAAGAGAAGGTTCGCGCGGCGGCAGTCGAGCTTCAGCCGCACGTGATCGTAGGCTCTGCCACGAGGATTGTGAGCGAGGACCGGCAACGCGCGGGCACGCGTTTTCTGACGTCAATGCTCGTCGGTTTTTCCATTTTTGCGGCGCTGCTGGCGGTGCTGGGAATCTACGGCGTGACCACTTACGCCGTGCAACAGCGCGAGCGCGAGATTGCCATAAGGACGGCCGTGGGCGGGAGCCGAGGCGACATCATGCGGCTGTTCCTGAGGCAAGGCGTTCAGGTCCTGGCCATCGGCTTGGGGCTGGGTTTGTTCGGCGCCTTTGGCGCGGCGAGAATTCTGGAGAACCAGGTTTACGGCGTGCAACCGTTTGATCTCGCGACCCTCCTGGCCGCATGCGCGTTGATGACCGCGGCGGGTCTCTTGGCGAACTGGTGGCCAGTCAGGCGCGCGGCGCTGCGCAATCCCATGGCGGTTTTGAAGGAAGGATGAGGCGTGAAAGCGTCGGAGCGTTGAGAGACACGAAGGAATCGTTAAATCGTTAAAAGATTAAAACGTTAAAACGGGGAGCATCGGAGCGGAGAGCGGAGAGCGTAAAACGTAAAACGTATTGCGTGACTGACCACTGACCACTGATTACTGGCAACTGACAACTGAGCACTGGCTCTCAACTCAACTCAATTCTCGCCTATGCGGGAGCAGCCAACCTCATCGGCGTCGGCTGGCGCTGGCCTTCGGAAAAGAAAAGCGCTTCGAACTTGGGCAGATTCTTCAGCCGGTCGGTCACGCGGCGCTCCAGATCGGAGGGCACGACGTTGCGAGCCATGGCGCGGGCGTCCTGATCGGTGAGGCGCAGCACGAGGTAGTTGGCAATGGCGGCGAACAAGCCGGCATCGAAATCGCGCGCTTGCTGCGACGCCACGATCAGCGCCAATCCGTACTTCCGGCACTCCTTGGCCATCGTGGGCAGCAGCTTCAGCCGGCTGGCCCGATGCGCCTCGTCGAAAATAACCGCGTGCGTCAGCCGCTCCTGCCGGCCACGCCGGAACATGTCCTGGTAGATGCGATAGAGGACAAAGCTGGCGTAAGCGCGCTGCACGACGTCGTTCGCCACCGCATGGATGCGGATCAGCGTGGGTAAGGCTGCATTGAGCAGGCTCGCGTCACCTTCCGCCGCCGCGAAGAAGCCGAAATCGTCCAGCTCGGTAAGCCGAGCCAGCAGGGTTTTGGTGCGAGTGTCTTGCTTGTCATTGCGGCGCAGGCGCTGGAGGAAGTCGCGGAACGCGGGTGCGCGTTCGGGCGCTGTTGCGCGACCCCAGCCTGCCGCCTCGTAACTTTGTTTGATGGCGCCGCGCAGTTGTTCGAGTTGCAGGTCGCCGAGGTCGGGAAAAATGGCTTGAAAAATGTCGCGCAACTGGCCGGCGCATTCGACGTGCGCCACGGGACCTGGCTCGACAATGCGCATGGGATTGAAACCAAGGCCACGGCAATCGTGTCGAGCGACGCTTGGAAATGACTCTGCAAGCCGCTCATCAATGTCGTCGTGGTACGAAAAGACGATGGGCGTGATGCCGCCAGCGTGAAGCTGGCGGCCAAGATTGACGAGGCATGTCGTCTTGCCCATTCCCGGCTGGCCAACAATCATCAGGTGCGGATTCCCCCGAATCGAAGGTGGCCAGGTCACCGGCTGGTCTTCCTTCGTGGTGCCTAAGGTGACAGTCCACGACGCAGGTGCAATTACATCGCCCGCCGCCGACGTTTCGGACGTCGTCGAGCCGCCTGCCTGTGTTCGGCGACTGCGCGGTGCAGGTTGAGCAAGCGAATTTCCTCTGGGCGAAACTGGGGGCTCAGTTGTGCGGGCTTTCGACGACGCGGTGGACGCCGCGTGCCCCGGAGCGTTGGCACCAGATGATGTGGGCGGATGCCGTGGCACCTCGTTGGGTCCTCCCGAGGCTTCGTCGCCGTTTGGTGGTTCGTCACCGGGCGGTTCCAGCAACCGCTCGACATCGGCTTCGTTCAAGTGCCGCAGACGCACAGCTAGACCTTCGGCCACGATGTTCTCCACCGGCTTCTCCTCGGCGCTGCCGAGGGCGACATCCACGACCACACCGCGCAACTCCGGCATCTCTGGGTTCGGCCCAAACAGCCGTTTGAGCCAGTCGGCCCAGCGAGTCCGCTCCGCCTCAGTAGCAAAGCGCCCCATGCAACCTTGCACGAGCACTTCCTTGAGCATCTCGTTGCGGGGCGCGGCGAGAAACTGCCCTGTCTGTTCCGTCGTTGCCGTGTCGCCCAAACCCTCGCGCACAGCGGCCAGTGTAGCGGCGACTTGAATACACGCTTTCACGATGTCGGCATCCGATGCGGCGCGCGGCGCACCCTTGGTTGTCTTGACCTCGAGGCATTCGACCACGAGTTCGCCGCCGCTTTCATACACGCCGAGCAGGTCGCAACGTTCGCCCTGTGCGCCGAGCCGCAGCCACGTGCGCGCGAGTTGGGAATCAGTGGATACCAGTAACGCGCCAGGATGTTGCCGCAGAAAATCCCGCGCGGCCAGCAGCGTTCCCATCAGGCCGATGACTTTGCCGGGCACGACGCGGCTCTCTTGAGATTTCACCAGGTCGAGCAACCCCGCGCCGATGAGATGTGCACCTTCAGCCAGCATTTCGTCCAACTGTTTCGCGGGCATCGTTAAGTTGGGCGTATGCTCGCTGAATACGGGCAGCATCAACCGTGCGAGAGCTCCGTAGTCCCGTGCCGCCAGCAATACCTGGCGCTGGCCTTCGCGCCGACGCAAAAACCGTCGCGCCCTCATCGCGCCTTCCTCCGGCAGCGCCCGATCGGCGAGGAAGAACCATTGTGCGCCGAAATCTTCCGGCGCCAACACGCTGTCCACCGACTCGCGCAAGGCCTCGGCCTCTGGCCAGGCGTAAGGCGTCCCCTCGCCCTCGTTGCCCTCGACGTGTTTGATGAGTTCGATGAATTCGAAGAACGGCGGGTCGCCCGCTACTGGTTCCAACCGTAGTTCATTCCAGCGTCGATGAAACGCCACCTTGCGCCGCACGCAGAAAGGACTCATCGGCAGCCGTTGACCCGCGCCGCCGCGCCGTACGCTTACTGGTGCCTCGTCAAACACCGCCACCAAATGCGCCGGCTGCGTCTGTAACTCGGTGAGGATATCCTTCAGCGGCTTCGCCTCGCGATTGACAACCAGTTCCAGCCGACCGGACGCTACTTTCTCCTCGATGATTTCCCGCTCGCGTGTGTCGAACAACAGCGCTTCCTTGAGCCGCCCCTCCTGCGCCTTGGTGCCGCGCACCTCGACACGCAGCCTTTCGACGAGCCGCTTCTTACGCCCATCGAGCAGCTTCAGCAAGTCCAGCAAGAGCGCGCCCGCCTGCGGCGCGTTCACGAGCACGAGCCGAAGCGGACTCACGTGAAGCCGGTGCGCCGCTGCGAATCGTTCGACAGCATAGACCAGGGCCGCCTGCCCGTCCGGTCCGTTGTAGGCGTTTCGCAGGTTCTCGAACGTGGCGAGGCTGTAAAGGTCGTTCGCCACAGGCAGCACCTGCGCCGCACCCTTGTTGCCCGGCAGCGGACTGGCGTAAACAACGCTCAGGAATTGCACTGGCGCACCTGCTTCCTCAACGACCGACTTGCGGTCGGCAGGATTCAACTCCTTGCCCAACCCACGCAGCAGGTTGCTCAACCGCCAATACCGCCATAGATGCAACGGATGCGTTGGCAGCAGCACAGCCTTTGAGGAACGTCGTCCATCCGGCAGATTGGTGCGGACCTGCACCATGTCCAGCGCCAGCAATGCCTCCAGCGTGGTTTTTGCCCAATTCGGGTCCGATTGAGCCATCGCACCATAGTGGCGCGCCACCAGCCCAAACAACTGCCCGCAAGTCTTCAGGTAGTCCTCCGCATCCACGCGCACGTCGTTCTTGCCGGCGAACCATTCCAGCGGGAAATGCGTCAACTCTTCGACCGAACCGAGCAGTTCGCCGCGAAGTTCCTTGAAGCGTCCCCACAACGCCGTCAGTCCAAGCTGGCCCCTGCCCTGTGCCTCCAGATCCTCGTCCCAGCCCGCGAGCAGCTTGCTCAAGCTCAGTTCGCCACCGGGACCGAGGCCGAGGTGCTCTGGGTCGAGTGTCAATGTTTCTGGGCGGTCGAAATCCTCCAGCGCCCGCTTGAGGTCGGGCACGGACGTCTCAATCAGACCGCCCCACGCCTCGGCTTTGCAAAAGTGACGCACCCACGCGACGAAGCCGCGGTCCAGCGTCGTTTTGAAATGCTGTTCCTCGCCTTTGACCTGGACCTCGCATTCCCAGTGGTCCTCGGCGCCGCCCTCGCCCTCGTCGAGCGCCGCGCGCAGCCCTTCACTCAGGGTCTGCGCGTTGTGCGCCAGCTCCTCCTCCCTGTCGTCGAGCAGGGCATCGGCACACGTCCGCTGCAATCGCTTCTCATTGAGCGTGGCGGGCTCGGCATCGTCTTCGGTTTCGTCGGTCTCTGTTGTATCGTCCGGTTCGGGCTTGGGCGGCGTGAATACCTTGAGCACCTCATCGAGCGTCACCGCGCCCAAGGCTTCCACATTCGGGCTGCGGCGGATTTGTTGGAGCTTTTCGAAAATCTTCAGCAGCGCGCGGAACTCCGCTTTGTTCTCCGATTTGGCGAGCGATTGCTGCAGGCGCTTGCCCACGGCGGCCATCTGCCCGGCCGTGCGGTCCCGTAGCGTGGCCATCATCGCTGCGTTTCGTTCGAGCCGTTCGCGAATAAGGGTAGCGTCGGCGAATAGGTTGGGGTCGCGCAGCAGGCCCAGTGCAGGCAACGCCTCGCGTGGCGCGCCGCTGCCGCTGCCTTCGCTCCACGCCTCCAGAAAAGCCCGCACCTGCTCGAAGGAGAATGCGTCATCGGCCTGCACCAGCAGGCCCAATTGCTCCAGTAGCCGCTTGTGCGCCTCCGTTTGCGTGAAGTCCGGCTGCTTCAAGACCCACTCCAGCAGCTTCACCGCGAGGTCGCGCAAAGATGGGCCGTAGAAGTGTTTGAGCGTGTTGACACCGGTGACCGTGCCCCGTGCGTAGGCGATGATAATTGGATGCCGCTTGCGGTCGTTGCGCCAGCCGGCGGCTTCGTGGAGATCGGTGGCAAAGTGCATGATGCCAGACACGCAGGCGCGCTGGGCGAGTTGCTTCAGTTCTGGCGTATCGGCGCCAAAGCCGACCAGCGCCAGCGAGATGTTTCCGGGGAACCCAGCGCCGGCGAGGGCGCGGAAGAAGCTGCGCAGGTCCAGGTCCGGCAACTCCTGCCGGGCCAGCGAGGTTTCGCCTTTGGCCAACGCGTCGCAAGTCCAGACCGCCAAGGCTTCGGAGGTAAGTTGAGAACGCTTCATGAAAATCGTGGCTGGCTGTGGCACATCACCAATCCATCCGAGAACCGAGTCGCTAGACCAAGCTCCGCCAGCAGGTTGACAAGCGCGTTGATATTGGGAGTAAGGTCATGGTCTTGGTCCAAGCCTGCGTAACCGAGGTCGCGCAACACCCGGGCATCATCAGCCCGTCCGCCATACACCAAGCCCCACGTGGCGTAGAGGCGGTCGAACAACTGTGGCAGCACGAGCAATTCCTCGTCGCGCGGCAAAACGCTCAACACGAGAACACGCAATGTGTCAGGTTGAGGCTCGAAGTGCTTTGCGGGGACTCGGCTGGCACGCGGTTGGGCAAGCCCGCTCCGGAGAGCAATGGTCCCGTAAAACTCCTCGAACTTTGGCCTGCCGTCCAAGTGTGTTTTGACGTATTCCCAAGCTTCCTCGCATTCGTCGAAGCGGCCTTGTTCAGCAAAGCCGGCAAAGCTTGCGACAAGGGCCTCCCGCAGACGTGAGTAGGACCATCGGCTTTGCGCTCTCAAACGGGACGACGAATCGCCGACGGTGTCGGCCAGTAGCACGAAAGATTCGTCTTGGCTCGTGACGCCCTCCTCAATCAGATAGCGGAAAAGCCACAAACACAACCCAACTATCAGGCAACGGAGCCGGGTCTCGCTAGCGGTCAGAGCTTCTGCATTACGGCAAAGTGTGACGAGCGCACCGGTTTGAGCCGCCATCTGTTTGGCGATTCGATTTACTCGCTTTGTGTCCAATTCACCGAACTTGGCGGCGTAGCGTTCCGTCATGTTAAAATCTTCCGGCAGGTCATCCAGGAGAGGCTGATACACTTGCCGGAGCGGCGCGTGAGCCTGGGTCATCCACGCTTCAGCAAACTCAAGCACTTCACGTCCTTGAGGCGTCCCCTTCAAAACCGTATAAACAAGGTGTCCTGAGAAGCCGTGGTCATCCCTTGTTCTCGTCAGAATGTCGGAGGATGCTGTTGTGTAGTCGCAGCCGTACTCCTTTTCGCCATAAAGGGGAAATACTGCCTCGTCGTTATTCGCCAAGGAACGCAAGTGCTTCCGGAGTTGGTGAAGCTCACGTTGGCCGATTCCGGCGCGGACTTTGGCCGCAGCGCGCAGCGTTTCATGGAGGTTGGGCAGCGCGTAATTACCCTTGTGGTCCCTCCCATCAGTGAAAGCTACAACATTGTTGAGAAGTTCCGCCCGGTATCGTCGTCGAAGTAAAGACACAAAGAAGCCAGTGGCAAAATGAACCGGCTTCACACGGTGGTCAGTGTTAAAACCGAAGGCAGCCCCGTAGAGCGGGGCCATTTTGGGTTTCTTCTCGCTCATGGTGTCTGAACGTTTTCGTAGCTGTTGAAGTCCGCCGACAGAGTCACTTTCGCCGTTGTCCGTTCGTCGTGGTTGTGGATGTAGAATTCGCGAGTGGTGGGCACGCCGGAGCGGCGAAGTTGCTCGAGGAAATAGTCGAGCCGGTTCAGTTCGCGGTCGGGTAGGAGCTGACGGGGCAAGCCCTGCCGCAGCCTTTCCAGCGCGACGAACAGTGGATGGTCCACGCGCAGCCGCATCGCCCCCGCGCCCGGGCGGCGACATTCGAGCAAAAGGTGATCGGGCTGGTAATCGAACGCGCCCGCGAGCCGCGACGGCAGCCGTGGACGGAGCAGCTTGAGCTCGTAGTCGGACACGCTTTGGTTCGCCACATGCCCATGCGAAGGCTGCTCATGGAAGCGGTGACCAATCCACAGGAAGAGCAGCGTTTTCATCTCCGGGAACAGCACCGGACAGTACGCGAGGTTGAGAGACTCAATGAGCAAACGCTTGAAGGCATCCTCGGGCGGATTCGAGGCGCACAAAATGTTCAGTAGTTCCGCGCCGGGCCGGCCATCGAGCTTGAGCACGTCCTCGCCGGCTTGATGCTCGAAGTAGAATCGGCGCTTCAACGCGCGGAAATTCGCCTCATCCATCCGCAGCAGCGATGGCGAGCCATCCACGAGCCAGCCTTCTGCCACCTGACCGACTTCCAGTCGGTAATCCCAGCGTGGATGGCTGTGCGCGGCGGGGTCGGCGAGCTCGCCCAGGAGCTTGCTGAGGGAGAAGCGGTCGTCCGGCTCGAACAACCGGCTGGAGAACCAGCGTTCCGGAGAACGCACCGGCTTTCGGTCCTCCTGCCCGGAACCGAAAAGCAGGCGGGCCGCCCACACCCACAGTTCCCTCACCGTGGCGCGATGGCCTGCCGCGGCGAGGCGGGCGAACAATTCCAGCAGCCGCTTGCGAATCGTCGGGTGCGAAAGGTGGCGAAGATTCCAAGCCAAGTCGCTTTCAGCGTCGGCCTTGGCGGCGGCTTGGATGTCTGGCTGACGCAGGAGCGCATCGAGCAGCGGCCCTGCGAATCCGGACGAGAGCGGATTGCGCAGGTTGAGGTCCACAACCAGCACTTTCTCTTGTTCGTCCTCATCCGCATTCGGTTTCTCTGCGTAGGCCAGACGGTGTTCGCACTGACGCTCAACTTCGTCAAC
This sequence comes from Verrucomicrobiota bacterium, assembly GCA_016209525.1. Lineage (GTDB taxonomy): Bacteria > Verrucomicrobiota > Verrucomicrobiia > Limisphaerales > SIBE01 > VHCZ01. Next base: position 2,529 of record JACQWK010000702.1, on the reverse strand, counting down.
AGGCGCGAAACCCCTGCCAGACTGGCGCAGGAGGTAAAGCGGATATTCGTTCGCGGCAAGGCAGAAGGGTCGTCCTTCGCGGTGCGTTTTCTTCCAGCGGCGGAGAATGGTCGAGACATCGTTGGGCCGCATGGCGGCCGTGGCGTCGGTCTCGACCTCTGCGCCGAGCTTTTCCAGTTCCGGCGCGAGCCTGCGAAGAAGGTGCGTCTTGCCATCCCCGGCATTGCCCGTGAGAACGAGACTGAATCCACGGCGCACGGGCTGGAGCAGGAAATCGTCGAGCGCTTGCGGCACGTGGAGGCGAGCGAGTTGCTCGGGAGTCAGTTCGTCCGCGCAGGCTTCGGGTCCGGCTTGAGCGAGTTGACGCCAGAATTGGAGAGAGTCTGCGGCCGGTGGAGGGGACATGGCGGATACGGCGCGTTGCCCAGAGTTGTGCAACTCTGGGGATACTGGCTGTCTGCGTGGACGCGACTTCATGCTCCGGTCTTTCATCGGCATGTGCGCGATTTGTTCGTGGAGGGACCAGGGCCCGGTCTCTCGCAGAGCATGGAGTGCGGGTGTGTAGTTCAGCCGACTGGCGAGCCAGCGGCGGCGCCAGAATTGGGCAATGCGCTCCGTGGCGTCGCGGAAGCGCCGGGGTGTGCGGATGTAGGTGGGTTGCACGGAAGGCTCCCCGCGCAGGAAAGCGTCGGCGTCCGGCCACATGGGCACGCCATACATGCGCCGGGGCTGGTCGTGGCGCATGAGAACAGTGGCGTTGAAACCGAGCGCCAGCATGCCGTCTCGTAGCTTGCGGAATTTCGGGCTGAAGCCTTCGCCGAAAATGCTGTTCACGTTGCGGAATTGGTGGCGTTCCTCCAACGCGGCCTGCAAGGCTTCGATGGTTTCCTCGGAGAACTGTACGGTCCCGTAGCCCTCGGTGTCGCCGATGTGGCTGTAACGGAGTTCCGGCTGCTCGGGTGTGATAGTGCCAGCAGGGAGGCGGAGGCGCTCGTATTGGCTGCTGCCCACGGCGTAAAGGCTCGTCGTATTGAGCCAGGCGAGAGTGCAATCCTTGGTGCGTTCGGCGTTCTTGAGCTGCGAACTGATGATGGCAGGCCGGTCGCCGTACCGGCGGCGATAGTCATCGGCCACTTCGGGACTGAGGAGCAACAACGCGACGAGTTTGCCGCCGAGCAGGTGGTTGTAGGGCGGCACCGCGCCGCAAGTTGTGATTTCGAGAATGTTCGTGCCCACGCGGTTGCTCTTGGCGGCGGTGAGCGCCGTGTTCATGGCCACACAGAAATCGTCGCTGGCGAGCACGTCGGCCGTTGTGGCGGGGTCGAGCAATCGGGCGCCATAGGTGGACAGATTCAGTCGCGCACGGCAGAGGCGGGCCAGTTCGAAAGCGCGTTTCTTCGCAACCAGCAGCCGGCGGGCGAGGGTTTCGGGCGAGTCCTTGGGTGCTGGTTTGCCTTCCAGTTCCAGCAAGTCGGTCGAGACCGGCGGAACGGCATAGTCGTTCAGCTCGGTTTCCTGAAGCGCGAGCGGAACGCCAGCGCTGGCGGCGTCTGCCACTTCGCGGAGCGCTTCTTCGCGCCGACTCGCAAATTCCTCGGCGCGACGTTGCAGGCGGGCGATGAGGCCCTCGGTGGGTGCGGCGAGTTCTTCCGAGCGGGCGAGGCCCTGCGGGTTGATTTCGTCGAGCGCAGCGGTGACGAGTTTTTCAAGATGTTCAAACAGACGGCGGAGTTCGTCTCGGTTCTCGATCGCGGCGGCAGCTCGAAAGCGCTTGGCGTACATGTCCGGGTGCCAGCCAACGGCCTTGTCGCGAGGCGGGCTGACGAGCGGGCTGTTGCTCAAGGCAGCGATGCCAATGACCGCATGGGCGGGATGCGCCCGGTCGCGGACGAGGTAGAACATCTGCCGGCCCGGAATGGGCGTCTGCGGAATGCTCCACGTGTAACGGAAGTAGCGCCACAAATCACCGAGTGAGATGCCGGTGAATTCGTCGAGCACGGTCGGTTCGGTGTCGCCGGGTACGAGTTGGAGGTAGGGCTGGATGGCGTGGGCGAGCGCGGCAGGACGATCCGCGGGTGCCGCATGGAGCGCGGCCTGGAGTCGAGCGTAGACTTCCGCGCCGTCTGCAATGAGGGTGCGGATGTTTTTCCGGCGCGAACCTCGGCGGGGCTCCTCCAGATCGCGGATGAAGGAGCGCACCAGCGGGTCGGCGAACTGCGCAGCCAGCGCAGGCGCAAGTTCGCGGCGGATATCGTCCTTTGCGGCACGGACCTCTGCGGGGGTGGCTTTGCGTCTGCGCGGGCTGGGAGGTGACTCAAGTTCAATGCCGCAGGCGTCGGCACGGATGGTCCATTTGAGCAAGCGCAAGTCGGCGAGTAATCGGACAGCGTGTGAACGGCGGCGTGAAAACGGGGGAAAACCGCCGGTTTGAAATTATTGTTTCTTCCACCGTATGAAATGAAAAGCCGCCACGGTAAAGCGGCGGTTGGGTTTTGGGGTTCGTGCCCGGTTATTCTTTGGCGTCGTCCT
>JACQWK010000715.1 GCA_016209525.1 Verrucomicrobiota bacterium | reverse complement strand
GTTTGTGCATTCTTTGAAGATTGCGGATTCCGAGTTTTCAAGGATTCGACAGGTTTTGCGGTTTCGATTCAAGGTCCGCCGTCGCTTTTTGAGAAAGTTTTTGGAATCGAATAACGCCGCATCGCCAATGTCGGATCATCGGACTCCGTGAACTTGAGTCCGCCAGAACAAATCCGACCGTTGGTCGAGGAAATACTTGTGGTTGCGGCGCCTGAGTTATTTGGCTAGTGCCGACAGGGCGCTCAAAAGGATGCGCCCGCGAATTCGTGGCGCGAGTGACGGTGCGGCACGTTGAAACTCGAATTCGCAGGTTGAAGAAGAAAAGAAACTGGAGCAGGAAAAAGAAATTTATGCAGGCGTGGACTTCTGCACTTTCTTTTGGGAGTTCGATTCGGGCGGCGTGGCGTTCTTCTGTGGAGCCTCCTATCTCCGCTCCGCACCTCCTTGAAGTCTCTGACCACTGTGAATCTTCGACCTAATAGCGCATGAACACTCCAGACTCCTCAATGTGGTGCCGACACACATCGAGTGCAATCCTGCTAATACTCTCCTTCTATCTTTATCCCGCCTCGACCGGTTTCTCCCAAAGCGCAACGATCCCGCAGCGCACGGACACCAACGTGATCGTGGCGAGCTACAACATCAAATGGCTCGGCGACCAGCCACACGATTTGGACAAGCTCGCGGCGGTTATCCAGCATTTTGACCTCTGCGGCATTATCGAGGTAAAAAAGGAGCGTACCGTGGCCGAGCTGGCCGGGAAGCTCAACCAGGTGACAGGACAACCGTGGGGCCACGTCTTCGGATTTCGGACGCACCGCCCGCACGGGGATTACCACGAAGCCTATGCCGTCGTCTGGCGCAAGGACCGGGTTGAGCTTGGAGGCGGCGTTGTCAGCAACGTTTTCGACAAGAATGAAATATTCCGCAACGACCCCTTTGTCGTGACCTTCCGGCGCGGCGGCTTTGATTTCGCGCTCATGCTCGTGCACACCCGCTGGACGGATGATCCTGAGGGAACCAGGATCAAGGAAGTAGCCGGGGTCGCCAACCAACTCAACTGGATGAAAGGATTTCTTGCCGAGCAAGACTTCATCGTCGCGGGCGACTTCAACTACTCCGGGAGCGCGCCGGCAATGAAATCCATGGCTTCGCAGGCCGGATTGACGCAGATCGACCCAAACCAGAAATCGACGTTCAAGAGCGATTTCACCGGCTACGCCAGCCCGTATGATCACATATTTGTGCCCAATCGGACGCTCGCGCGATTTCAGAGCGGAAACTGTCACGTGATGGATACAACACGGGTCGTTTACGGGGACAATTCGGTCAGCAACATGAAGGCGTCTCAGAAGGAGCTCTCCGATCACCTGCCGGTATGGGCGGTGTTCGACGTGGCCTTGCCCGACGATGATTGAAGGCAGAGTGACCACGACAGCCAAGAACGGGAAATGCAACGATGAGCGATAATTTGATTCGGGTGACGGGTAGTTGTTAAGTCAGGCCCCTCGCCTGCACCTCCTTGGCCCCGTTGCCCGAATTCATTTTCGTCTGGAGTTACGAATTTACGGATAAATCAATCGATTTCGCGCGACATGCTTGATCAAGACACGTTTGGATCATACCTGGAAGCCGTGACGATCTCGGCCAAGCGGGCTCGCACCATTCTCATGTTGATCGCCACGGCGAGCATTCTCGCGCTGACAGCCCTCTGGAACATCATTCCCACCAGCTGGCTCAGTGGGGAAATTAAACTCGCTCGCTATGCACATGCAAACAATGCATATGATCCGGCGACGCCGCCACCCCCTGACAAAAACGATGCCGCAGTGTTTAATCGGGCTCGACTCTACTGTAAGAACACCGGCCTCGTGCCGCGCACACTTTCGACCAACACGGCGGCCCGAAGCGCGGAGCTAATGGAAATCCGAGAAAGGCTCCAGGCGAAGATCGATGAACTCCGCAAAACGCAGCGCGAGAAGTTCAACTTCGTAACCATTCCGTTTTTCGGCGTCACTTTTGATGTTAATGACCTTGGGCTGACGAGCGGGATCGCCTTTTCGGTGCTCCTCATGATGTACCGTTACAGCCGCGCACGCGAACTCGCGAACTTACGGCTGGCCTTTGCTGCTGCAAAACGGACAAAGGAGCCGTCTGCCTGCTACGACCTTCTCTCCATGAACCAAGTCTTCGATATTCCGCCCGCTGAGGATAATCAGCGACCCGTCATTTGGAGAGTTCCGCCGCGCATTCTGGACATAATGCCGATCATCGCTCAAATCCTCATCCTCTACGCGGATTACAGGAGCAAAGGCATTGCGTTCATCATTAGCCCGATCAACGCGTACATCAGCTTGGGCACCAACATCGCTCTTTTGTTGATCAACACGGCGCTGACGGCTTCGTGCTTGCTCATCGCCCGGACGGTGGACGCTGAGTGGGCCAGGGAGTTCAAAAAGTGGAAGCAAAAGCAAGAATCAGAGACGATATCCGAGTAACCCGGCTCCGGCGATTGCTCGTAGCTAAACGCGATCACACGACGTGCCTTACGAACATTCACTGACGAATGTCGACAGAAACAAATCATCTCACTCAACCGCGGCGCGCCCTTTACTCGCGCGCGTTCCGACCGCTCTCCTGGTGGATTGTGATTAGCGCGGTCCTGCTCGCGTGGGAGTATCACCGGACGCACGCGCTCCGCACGACCCTTACCTTCGGCCTGACGATTGAAGGGAAGCCGGTTGATCCCGGCGTGGCCTGTTCTGCGAGCGTCAATAACCGAGCCGTCATGTCCGGAAGCGTGGTTCCCATAGGTTGGCGCTCGATTCGCGTCGAGGCAGCCGATGCCGAACCGGTCCAGAAATCACTGTTCATCTGGTATGGAGAGAATAGCGCGGGCGAGATCAACTTGCCGTGGAGCAGGGGTGTGCTCGATATGAGCATCGATCCGCCAGCACAGGAAGTGCGCGGCAAAGGGCCGCATCACAGCTTCTCTCTTGCTGGTTCATCCGGCAAAACAGTCACGATCCCGGTCGGTCACTATGAAATCACCGCGCGGTTCGAGCATTTCTCTGAGCCGTACTCAGTCACGGTAGCACGCAATGAAACCAACTGGTTGGTCATCAAACCGGTAGTCGGCGCCGTCAGTGTGGTGAGTGATCCGCCGGGAGCGCAGTTCCGGCTCGCTTCGGTCATCAAACGGGACGTAGCCGCAGAGGGCACGGCCCCGATGCTGATCCGGTATCTTCCCGAAAGTGAGTATCGCTTAAGCATCTGGCGCGGCGAATACCTCAAGGAGATGTCATTCGCCGTGAAGCAGGGCGAAACGAACGCGATCAAGGTGCCGTTTGAATACGGCACAGTGACTTTTGCTTCTGACCCGTCAGGTGCAACCATCTTTCGCGACGGCAAGGAAGTTGGCCAGACCCCGGCGACGCTCTCAGAGTTGCGGCTTGGTCGATACAATTTCCGCCTGCAAAAGGAAGGGTTTCAGCCGGTCGAGGTACCGATCGAAGTCCAAAGCACAAATTCGATCACGGTCTCGACGAATCTCGTCAGCCTTCAATACTCTGAAGCGATGGTGAATGCGCGCCTGGAGGCAGTTCGGCCCTCGCCGGATTATCAGCGTGCTTTAAGACTTGTTGAACAGGCCTTAAAGGCGAAACCGGGAGATGCCGAGGCATTAACATTAAGGGACCGCCTGGAGAACGGGCTTCAGGAAGCCGAGAGGAATCAGGTGGAACGCGAGAAGCAGCGGGCCGCCCAGAAGCAACAAGAGGAACTTGAAGCCAGGCGGCGCGCGCTTGCGGAGAAATTCCATAACGCGACCAGAAACTACGCTGAGGCTGAGTTGTTCGACACACACCAATTCGAGTTCCGTTCCGATGTCGCCACCGTGCGGGCCGCTGTGTTGCGCGCAGTCCGCAAAACATCCACGAAGTGGGGCCTGCAGCGTGAAGATAGGCTCAACCAAAACAACATCCTACTCCACTTCACGCCGTCCGCCATTCTGACCCTCGGTCGGCATTGCTTCGTCCTCGTTTCCGAGTTCGGGCCAGGCGAAGTGCACGTCCATGCCAAGTTTTGGGACTATGTTGGCATGAGCGAAGGCACTTCTATTCTCGACGCGATCATACCGGACAAAACCGTTGCAGTGCACCGGAAGTTTTTCAAGCCGGAGCAGGCGGCGGCCGTTGACCAGCGCCGCCGCGACATCGCCGAAAACTTCCGCCGGACACTCGAAAACGAACTGCGATAACTCGTGAGCCGCTTATGAATCTTGTCTCAACCCTCGTCGAAACCGCCTTCAAGCAGCGGGAGGCGGAACGGGCCAAACTGACCACGCCGCTCTCGTACTGGTGCAACCATTTCGACAACTTCGCTTTCCCGCCGCAGCAGTTCTACGCGCTCGTGGAAAAGAATCTCGCACCCCGCCAGGTGCCTGATTTGCTCCAGGACTTTATCCTCCTCCACGAAGGCACGGCCTTCTCCAGGAAACGTCTCTACATTCAAATGCGGCGAGAGCGGATCGTGTTTGAAATCTGCGCCGCTCCCTTTGGCTCCGGGTATTTTGTTTCGTCCCGGCTCTTTGACCGCCGCCGCGATGCCACGCTCCTCGATTATCTCATCGCTGCCCTAATTGCGGGCCTGCTTAGCTTCGGCGTTCTGGCCAGGTACGGACCGATCGTGGCCATCGTGGTGTTCGGGCTGGTCTTCACAATCGTCTGGTCCTTGATGCGGCTGGCAGCGTCCGGCGACGCGGCCTGGTGGGACGAAAAACTGTGTCAGGTACCCTGGGTCGGCCGCATTTACGAGAGTCTCTTTCATCCCGACACCTACTTTCGCCAGGACCAGACCAACATGTACCGCGCTGCCGTCCACAAGGCCGTTATCGAGTCGGTGAATCAGATGACCGCCGAGAAAGGAATCCGGCCGTTATCGGACTCCGAGAGCCATCCCACGCTCGCCGATCTCCACCGCCGATAAGCAATGGAACAAGCCCTCACGGTTCCTGAGCTTTTGACCGAGCAGTTCTACGCCTGGGAACTCCGGGGGCGCGGCTGGATGGTGTGGCCCGCCCCCGTCGCGCTTGAGCCGCCCTTCCGACCGTTCCTGGGACACGCCATCTTGCGACACCAGGTTGTAGATGACGGCCAATTCGAGACCGGATTGAGCAGGTTCGTGAGCTCACTCGTGGGTCGTGTACGCGGAGGAATACCTACCGTGATCGAAGCGCCGGAAGAACCTGAAGAGCCAAGTCCGGAGTTCATCGCGGGAGAACGTGACCTTGTTGAACTTCAGGTCGCGTTGCCACCTGACTTTGAAGCTTCGCGCGAGGTGTTTGAGCAATTCCTCTTTAGTCTCACCTTCTGCAAAGCGGCGCTCGCGTTTGAGGTTGTGGGAACGAAGGAGGGTATTGTCGCCCAGCTTGTTGCCGAAACCAGCGACGCCCAGCTTCTCTATCCGCAGCTCAAAGCGCACTTTCCGGAGGCCGTTATCAATCCGGTTCAGAATTACCTCAGCGGGAAGTGGAATGCACGCGACAGAGGTGTGACGGAGATCCGGGAATTCGGTCTTGAACGGGAGTTCATGCTGCCGCTCCTGTCAGCGAGTGAGCTCGCCACCGACCCGCTTGTCGGCATCTGCGCGGCGCTTGAGTATCTGCGCGAAGATGAGGTCGCCGTGTTCCAGGCCCTTTTTGAACCCGTGCGCCACCACTGGGCCGAGAGCACCTGGAGGGCAGTCACCCTTGATGGGAGTGAACCATTCTTTGAAAACGACGCGGGGTTGACGTTGCAAACGAAGCGCAAACTGGCCTCTCCCCTATTGGCCGTGGTTGTGCGCACGGCGGCGCGCGCGGCAAGCGAGGAACGGGTGTGGGAACTGGTAAAAGGTCTCGCCGGCGCGCTCGCGCTTTTTCGGAATCCGTCCGGCAACGAACTGGCCGCGCTGGAGAACGAGGATTACCCGGATAACGTTCACGAGACCGACCTGCTGGAGCGCTGCTCCCGCCGCAGCGGAATGCTCTTGAACAGCGATGAACTGGTCTCCCTAGCTCACCTTCCGACAGCGGCAGTGCGTTCTCGGAAATTGAAGCGCGAGGTCAAGCGCTCCAAAGAACCGCCCGCCATCGCGACCGGGCCTGGCGTTATCCTGGGCGAAAACGCGCATGAAGGCACGTTCACGAAGATCACGGTAAGGCCCCAGCAGCGGGTGCGCCACATGCACGTGATCGGCGCCTCGGGCACCGGCAAGTCCACGCTCCTTCTCAACCTCATCTGCCAGGACATTTACCAGCGCCAGGGTGTCGGAGTGCTCGATCCGCACGGTGATTTGATTGATCAAATCCTCGGCTACGTCCCGCCGGAGCGATACGCGGACGTGATTCTCTTCGATCCCTCGGATGAAATGTATCCCATCGGGTTCAACATCCTGTCGGCGCATTCGAACCTGGAAAAAAATTTGTTGGCTTCTGACCTTGTGGCCGTGTTTCGGCGGCTTTCCACGTCATGGGGCGATCAGATGACTTCGGTGCTGGGCAACGCCATTCTTGCATTCCTGGAGAGCAAGAATGGCGGCACGCTCGCGGATTTGCGGCGGTTTCTCATTGAACCAGCGTACCGGAAAGAATTCCTGCCAAGCGTGGAAGACCCGGAGGTCGTGTATTACTGGGAACACGAGTTTCCTCTGCTCAAATCAAACACGCTTGGACCGCTCCTCACCCGACTGGACACCTTTCTCCGGCCAAAGACCATCCGCTACGTGGTCGGTCAGCGGGAGAACAAGCTGGACTTCTCGGCCATGATGAACGAAGGGAAAATCTTTCTCGCAAAATTACCACAGGGAATCATCGGCGAAGAAAACGCGTATCTCCTGGGAGCGCTTTTGGTCTCCAAATTCCACCAGTTGACGATTTCCCGGCAGCAGATGGAGGCTGAAGCCCGCCGCCCGTTTTACCTCTACCTCGACGAATTCCAGCACTTCGTCACGCCTTCGATGGCGACGATTCTCTCCGGCGTCAGGAAATACCAGCTTGGCCTCATTCTGGCACATCACGAACTACGCCAGCTTCAACGGAATGAAGACGTAGCGAGCGCGGTCCTTTCCCACCCCTACACCCGCATTTGCTTCCGCGTCGGCGATGAAGATGCGCGCAAACTGGCCGAAGGGTTTGCCTTTTTTGAAACGAGCGACCTCCAAAACCTGGGCACTGGCGAAGCCATCTGCCGTATGGAGCGCGCGGAGTATGACTTCAACCTCAAGACCATCCTGCCGCCAGAGGTTGATACGGAAGGCGCCGCCAAACGGCGGGCATATTTGCAGTATCTCTCCCGCTTGAGTTACGGCACGCCGCGCGAGAAGGTGGAGCAGGAGCTCGCCCAGAGCCGTGCCGAACCGAAGCCCCCGCCGGTTGATCCATTCGCCAAGCGGGCGGCGAGTCTGCGGAAAGAGGCGGAAAAGGACGCCGACGCCGAAAAGCCGGCTGAGGAAAAAACTCGCGCGGAGGATAAGAAGTCAGACCGGCCGAATGAACAACCACTCGAACCTCCTTCGGAGATTCCTGCGGCTCCGGTTTTGACGCCGAAGAAAACGCCGGTGGCGGAGAAAAAGACTGAACGGAAACCACCGCCTGAACCCGCCCTTCTCGGTCGCGGCGGACCGCAGCACAAGTATCTTCAGCATCTCATCAAGCAACTCGCCATCGGCATGGGGTTTGAGGCGGACGTGGAGAGGACGCTTTTGGACGGCGAGGGGAGCGTCGATGTCGAGCTGCGCAGGGGCGAAAAGCGATTTGCGTTTGAGATTTCGATTACGACGCCGGTCGAGCATGAGTTGGGGAACATTCGGAAATGCGTGAAGTCGGGTTACGATGACATCGTGATTGTGTGCCCGGAGGTTGCGCGCGCGGACAAGATGCGCGAGGCGGCAGCTAAAGCTGGAATTGATGCCGGCAGGTGCCGAGTATGCACACAGGAGGATTTGTCGGCGCTATTGATTGAATTTGCGGCGAAGGCGCAGAGCAAGGATGTCGTCTCGCACGGGAAGAAAACGCGGGTGACGTATAAGGCGCTGACGCCGGAAGAGGCCGAGAAACGGCGCGCGCTTTTGGCGAAGATCAGCACGCGGTCATTGAAGAAGTTGAAAGGAAGGAAGGGCGAATAGAGCGCGCCGTGCGAATAGAAAATTCAGTTGCGGTCGAGGCAAATAGTGCTCAGGATTGAGAGGATTGAGAAGTCTATTTTGAATGTTGAAGAGCGGAGTTTCAATTTGATCTGGAGATGTCCTTCTATCTCCAGCAAGCGTCGGCAGTGATCACTGAGTCTTGGAAATCGTAGATTAGATTATGGAGGAATCATAATGCCAGTAGATCGTCCATACCGCAGAACTTGCCGTCAGTTCAGTGACGGGCATTACACGAAAGGGGGCCAGTGGCAATACATGCTTCACCCTAAGTTTGCTGAATCGCCCGAACACTACGTTCGTGCGTTCCTGCTTCTTTTGAAGGACCTTCAGGAGTTGTTCGATTACGTCGAACCGGCAGACACGAATCTCGGATGTTACTCCTACCGGATTCACGCCCTTTTACTCCGGGCGTGTGTGGAGATTGAGGCCAACTGCAAGGCCATCATGCGGGAGAATGGTTACAGTAGATCAGGTGATTGGAACATGGGTGATTACAGAAGAATTGAGAAGACACACTTGCTTTCGGCATACGAAGTCAAAGTGCCAAACTGGACTGGGACAAAGGCACTCCGGTCCCCATTCGCAGCCTGGGCGTCCGAGGCCCCGCTTCTTTGGTATCAAGCATATAACACCACCAAGCATGATCGACATTCTCAATTCAGCGAAGCCACATTCGAGCATCTGATCGATGCTTGTTGTGGGCTTCTTGTGGTCTTGTCCGCTCAATTTGGCACGAATGATTTCTCACCTGGGGACACCTTATTGGCAGTTGGAGGTCCTAATGACGGAACAGAGACAGGGATTGGAGGGTATTTCCGCGTCAGATTTCCTGCGAGCTGGCCACCCAGTTTACGATACGATTTCGACTGGAAAAAACTAAAAGATGAGCTGGATCCGTTCCAGACAATCGACTATTCAAGAATCTCATGACCGGTTCAGCAAGCCCAAGCCCGGTCCCGTCCGGTCCGCTTATCGACTCAACATTGGTCGCCCCGTGTTGCGTTTCCTGCCTTTGGAGAAGTGGATGACTTGCACTTTCGTAAGATTCAAACGGGTCGTAACCCAGGAACCGAACGATCCGGCTCTGCATCCGCTTGCTTGGCGTATGTTTGCCGTGTTCCCAATCGGCCAGCGTGCCTTTGTCGATGCCGAACAGACGTTGGACTTCGGCAGCCTTGAGTTTCAGTTCTAGGCGGCGCTTTTTGATGTGTTCCCCGATGTGCGACGGTTGATCCGGTGGAGTCTCAAACCATAAGTATTTGTCGTTTCGAGGCTTTCGGCAGCGTAAAGCCAGATGACTAAAAGGCACCGCAGCCAACCGTCAGCGACGCCGGCTTGCTCGGCGGAAACGCAAATCCGACTCCGGGCGAAATCTCCATTGCTCATCACGGCGTGCTGTTCCTGGATGAATTGCCGGAGTTCAAACGCAATGTTCTGGAAACGCTGCGGCAGCCGCTG
>JACQWK010000714.1 GCA_016209525.1 Verrucomicrobiota bacterium | reverse complement strand
CTGCCGCCTGCCTGTGCGTGTCCGCACGCAGACAGGGCAGGCAGGTGTCGCTCAAGTGGATTGCCGAACGGCTCCAGATGGGAGCCTGGACGCACATGACCAAACGCCTCTATGAACGCCGGAAAAAGGCGGAGGATGAAAGTTGAACAAACGAGGAACTGACATCTTTTACGACCAGAATCGCTTCACGCGCTCCGTGCTTACGGATTGCCTTTGACGTAACTCCGGATTTCGTCGTGGTTGCCGACGCACATCAGAAAGAGGTCGCCTCCTTCCGGCAAAAACAGAACGCGCAGGTCCAAGCCAGCGCGAAGTTCGAGGTAGCGTCCAAACGGACGAATGCCAACGCCTGCGTGCAGATGGGGCCGTCCAAACGCATCCTCCAGGCGTGCGACGGCGGCATCGACCCGCGAACGATTTTGAGAGATCAGGCTCAGACATCCTGACGCCATGGAAAAAGCCTAAACCGGAGTGATGGAGTAGTGGAGTGATAGCGTGTTGAAACTCCCAATACTCCATCACTCCATCGCTCCATTTGGGCTCATGCCGTTTGCATCAGTCAGCAAATCTCCGCATGGGATCAGGACTTCTGGGCCTGAGACCAGCCGCCATGACGGAAGCCTACGGATTGGCGCTGGTCCGGCTCCTATTTGCTTTCCAATTTGACGACCCCCAACCATTCCGGATCGGGCTTGTCCTTCTGCAGTTTCTCGATGTAGTCCAAGTAGAACCTCGACGGGCCATCCCCGTCGCCACGGGTTCGGAGCACGTCTTTAAAGGCCTTTTTTGCTTTGGCGAATTCGCCCTCATTGAACAAGCGCAGCGCTTGATTGAAGGTCGTGAACCACGGAGGCGCAGCCGCCTGACTCGCTTTTTCGCCGAACAACTCGAAGACTTTCACCACTCGATCAAGGCCTTTCAGCTTGTAGCGTCCCAAGGCGCGGCACAGAAAACCGGATGCCTCCGCGGCGGTCAGCATCTCCTCCGACATGAGCACCTCGGTGCCAAGATGCTTGTTGAGCCCTTCCAGCCGAGACGCAAGGTTGGTATTGGCGCCAATGGCGGCAAATTCAAACCGGTCGTCGCTGCCGAGATTGCCGACGCTCGCATCGCCCGCGTGCAATCCCAAGCGTGTTTCGAGCCGGTCATCCGAGGTGTCTTTAAGTTCTTGATTGAATTGGTGGAGCCGCTTGCGCAGCGCCCAAGCCGCGCGGCAAGCCAGCATTTGGTGGTCGGGCTGCGCTTCCGGCGCATTCCAGATCGCGAAGATCGAATCGCCGACGAGTTGCATCACCGTGCCCTGATGCTCGTGAATGCAACCGATCGTTTCCTGGTAGTATTTGTTGAGCAATTTGAAGAGCCGATCCGCAGCCGCGCGATCCGCGATGAGTGAAAAGTTCGAAATATCACTGAAGAGGAAACTCACCTCTTGCTTGACCGCGCCAGGACGAAGCAAGTGGGGGTTTTCCAGAATCTGGCGAGCGCGGCCCCGGCCCAGGTGAAGGCGCAAGGTGAGCTCATAAAACGTCTTCTCCCGTTCCCGCAGCCGTTTCTTGGCGAGGGAGGATTCGACTCGAGCCGCGAGCAAAGGAGGGCTGAAGGGCTTGGGCAGAAAATCATCCGCCCCAAGCTGGAGGCTGCGAATCACCGTGGCCGCGGCGTCGCTGGAAGAGAGCATGATCACGGGCAAGTGGTTCGTGCGCGGATCCGCCTTGACGCGCTTGAGCACTTCCAGTCCGTTTAGGCCGGGCATCAGGAAATCAAGCAGGAGCAAGTCCACCGGGTTCGCCTGCGCGAAGGCCAGCGCGGCGGGCCCGTCGCTGACGAGGTGCACGGTATAGCCTTGGCGACCGAGGTGGTGACTGAGCAAATGACGGTTTTCTTCGGAATCGTCCGCGACCAAGATCGTTCCTTCCTTGTTTGGCATCGGCGGTTCATCGGGCGAAGGGTCCAACGACCCGGCCGGAAGTCCGTCCGAATCACGGCCGAAATTTGGGACGGCGATCGTATGCTCGTACAAGTCGAACAGCTTTTTGGCCGCGCCGGCGTATCGGGGCAGCATAGTGGAGGCCGGATGTTGGGCGACGCCGATTTCGCGCGTGAGGTGTTCGACCATTTCTTCGACCGCTTGGTAGAACGTGCGGATGGCGTTTTGGAGTCCTGGGAGGTCGTTGGATCCGGCTTCCCAACGGGACCATTCCAAGGCCTGGTTGAGTTGCCGGAGCAACTGCCCGGTGGTTTGATGGAGCGCCAAAAGACCCGGGCGCCAGCGGTCCCATCCCGCGCAATCCCGGTAGTCCAGCAAGATTTCACCGTAGCCCTGAACGGCCGCCAAACGGTCGCGCAGATCATGACGGATTTTGGACAGGCCCTGAGGTGTCGCGAGCGATCCCAAAGGTGCGGCCATGGCGCCGGCTTGGGGGGAACAAGAGGCGTTCATGAGAACGGAGAGGTTTGATTGAGAGCCGACCGGCTCGCGGTCACGAGGGTTTCAATGCGTTTCAATAATTGCGGGAAGTCGATCGGGCGAACCACATGGTCGTCGCATCCGGCGCGAAGGGATTCAGTTCGTTTTTCCGCCTCGGTAAACGCGGTCACCGCAATCACCGGAATCCGGCGGAGCTTGGGATCAGCCTTCAACTGGCGGGTGGCCTCCAAGCCAGCCGTTTCGTCGTCCTTGATCTTCAAGTCCATCAAGATCAGGTCCGGAGCATCCGCTCTCGCTTTCGCAATTCCTTCGACAGTGTCCTCGGCGAGCAAGACCTGATGGCCTGCCATGATCAGGCGGTGGCTGGTAATAATCCGATTGTCCTCCTCATCTTCAATGTAAAGGATTTTGCTCATAGGCCTGCGATTCGGATGGTTCAGACGGATCGGATTTCCACTTTGCGTCCGGACTCAATCGCTTTGGCTGGCAGGAGTTGACGAACGGTCTGGCGGACACTTTGCAGCAGTTCCTCCCGGCTGAAAGAGCCCTTTTTCAAAATCTCGGTCACTTGGCCGCCCAGACGCCGCTGGTCCTCGATGGTCAGATCTTTGGCGCTAACCACCACCACAGGAATTCTCCGCCACTTTTCGTTTTTTTGAAGTTCGGCGATGAACTCAAATCCGTCCATGACCGGCATCATGAGGTCGAGGATGATGAGGGCGGGGGTGTTTGGGCTGCGCGCGATTTGTTCCAGAGCCGCTTTTCCGTTTTCCGCAGCGGTGGCCGCCCAGTCCGCGGCTTGCAGCGCCTGGCGAAGCAGCGAGCGCATGTCCGGATCATCTTCGACGACCAGCGCGTGATTGGCCGGCGGAGGGAGTTGATACTTTTTCAAGGTCGCCAGGAGCCTCTGCGAATCGACCGGCTTGCTCAGATAGTCCGCAACGCCAAGTGCAAACGCTCTCTCGCTCTCAG
This sequence comes from Verrucomicrobiota bacterium, assembly GCA_016209525.1. Classification (GTDB taxonomy): domain Bacteria; phylum Verrucomicrobiota; class Verrucomicrobiia; order Limisphaerales; family SIBE01; genus VHCZ01. Next base: position 16,380 of record JACQWK010000714.1, on the reverse strand, counting down.
GCCAGACCGTAATCATCACCACGGGGACGGACGCCAAATCGGGGTCGGATTTCAACTGGGAGAGCACGGCCCAACCATCGATGTCGGGCATGAGAACGTCCAAGGTAATCACCTTCGGACGGAGTTCGCGCGCTCGCTGAAGCCCCTCGAGGCCGCTGGCGGCCAGTTCGACGTGGAATCCCTCGCGCTGCAACAATTGGCCGAGCAAACGGCGCATTTCGGGATCGTCGTCGATCACCAACACACACCCTTCCTCGTTGAGCGGCGCGCTGGCCGAAGAGGCGATGGGAGACACGGGAAGTTCTGTGCGTTGCTCGGCGCTGATTGCGGGCAGATCGATGATGAAGGCGGAGCCCTTCCCCGGTTCGCTTTCCACCCGGATGTCGCCGCCCAACCGCTGGCAGAGATCTTTGGTGATCGCCAAACCCAAGCCGTGGCCGCCGAACTTTTGTCCGATGGAGCCGCTGGCTTGGGAGAAGGGAACGAACAGGCGTCCCAGTTCCTCTTGGGTCATGCCTTTGCCGGTGTCCCGCACTTGGAAGGTCAGCCAATCCGAACCGTCTTTGGCCCATCGCGAAACCGAGAGAGTGACGGTGCCGTTCTTGGTGAACTTGCCGGCGTTGGACAGCAGATTGATCAAGCAGCGCCTCAGTTTGTCCACATCCGTCCGCATCGTTCCCAAGTCGCCGGGACATTCCAGCACGAAGCGATTGTTATTGGTCCGCAGAAAAATCGGCATTCCTCCCATCGCTCCGCCTTCGAGGATCTCCTTGACCTCCGCGTCCATCCACGTGACGGACATTTTGCCCGCTTCAATCCGGGAAATGTCCAAGATGTCATTGATCTGATTCAGCATGTGGCGAGCCTGGCGGTAACAGATGCTCAAGAACTCGGACCAGAGAGCAGGCCCTTGTTTGTTGACTTCGGGCAGGATGGGTTCCAGCGCGCTGATAATGGCGGCCAGGGGCGTGCGCATCTCGTGGCTCATCACGGAGAGGAAAGTGCTCTTGGCGCGATTGGCCTTTTCGGCTGCCTGGCGGGCCTCGAGCAACTCTGCGTCCCGTTTCTGAATTTGGGATAACATTTCGTTGAAGGAATCGGTCAGAAGGCCGATCTCATCATTGGAATGTTTCTTGGCGCGAATCGAGTAATCCATTTTTCCTGACACTTCTTTGGCGTCGCTGGAAAGATCCAAGATGGGTTTGGAAATGATTCGCTGGAGCTTGGCGGAAATCAGAATGGCCAAGAGGGAAGAGCCGACCATGACCAAGCCCGAGGTCGTCGCGGATTTCCAAAAGCGCGAATTGAGCCAGTCCAGACTCATCGAGAGGCAGAGGGCCGGATTCTTTTTCGTCGGGTCAGTCAGGGGCAACCGTCGCCAAATGAACGCTAGGCTATCCTTAGCGTAATGAGCATCTTTGGAGTTGGACATTGGGGGGAATTGATCCGAGGCCCACTCAGAAGGGTATTTGGCGATGATCTTTCCATCCACGTAAACACAGGCCAATTTCACCTCCTTGTTCACTCCCAAGTGTTTCAAAAACTCCTCGGTTTCACCGTGAGGATTGGGGCTCAAGTTCAGAATGTCAGCGCAACCCAAGGCGACGAACTGGGCCAAAGTCGATCCTTCGCGCACGCGTTCCTTGCGATAATCAAAGAATTCACCGACCACAAACGCTGCACTCGCCGCCAGCAGAGAAACCCAGCTCGTAACGACCAGAATCGCCGTGATCTTAACTTTGATCGGCCAATGTTTGAAACGATGCATCGCTGGGGCTAGGGAACGATTCGGCAGACTTTCTTGAGCGGAGTGCCTATTTCCAAATTGGCTTTCTGGATTGGCGATTGGTTCAGATGACGGGTATAGACCTTGGAAACTTGCGACCTGGGGTCCGGCAGAAGTTCGAGCATACCGCCACCGACGTCCACACTGATTGACAAGGTGCTCGATTTTTCCAAAGCCTGCATTTTTTTCTTGTGCTCAGCGACCGCGAAGCCGAGCAAAAACAGGTGACAGCCGGAGGCATTTTCCAGCGTTTCGAACGTCTTCAAGATCACTTTGTGTTGTTTTTCGCCTTGAAGCTTAATCGGGTAATTGTCGGCGTACGACTGCAGTATTCTGGCGTATGGATCATTCCTGAGGATGCCGATGATGAATGCATCCTCGGGCTTGGGCGAAACATTCGAGGGCCATTTGGTATAAAAAGGACACGCCCAGACGAATTTGGCAATGTACTCCTCTTGGGGACTAAACGAAACTGGCGCATCGCCCGACGCCGCTTTCACACAAATCGGCAAGCAGAGGAGCGCCGAAACTATTGCCGCTTTCACGCGAGCGCTGATCTGAATGGACAGTTGGGACATTTCGCGCCTTGCTCTCGAAAACGCTCACGGCCTTCTCACGCGATAAAACCGGCGGTCAAGACTTGCGCCGTTGGGATCTGTGACTAAAAACGTCGCGCTGCTCGGCGCGTTCGTCGTGAGGATCGAAATCCAATTCATCAAGTCGGCTGATGCCTCGACCACGTAGGTCGTGCCGCCGCGGACGCCCGTCAGTTGGAGCTGAACGCGGCCGGCGCTGAACTGTGGGGAAAGGAGTCGCAGCCCTTCTGCGGGAAAAACCGTCACCTGGAAGTCCTCGTTGTAGCGATTTGTGCCATCATCGACCGTAATTATCACGCGGACGCTCACCGTTTGGCTGGCTTTCGGAGTGATCGTTACGGTCCGGTTGGTTCCGCTTCCCTTAAAAACCATGTTCGCGGGTGAAATAACACTCGGGTTCGAGGAACTGGCGGTCAAAACCAAGTTGTTTGCAGGCGTGTCGGCGTCGCCAATGCTAAATTCGATGGAGAGTGGTTCGTCCGAAACGGCCGCTTGATCTGGAATTTTCAAGATAATCGGAGGATCGTTCACGGGGATCACAGTCAGCGCAAAACTGGCCCGGCTGGCGCCGCCGTCTTCGTCGGTCGCGGTGATGGTAATCGCGGCGTCGCCGGCTTGGTTTTCCGCGGGATAAACAAACGCCAACCAGCTATTGACGGACCAGACGTTATTCGTGTTCCTGCTCACGACGATGCTGCCTTGGGGGAGAAGCGCTGAATTGCTCGAACTCGCAATTACTCTCAGTTTGTCGGGCGAGGATTGCACATCATCGATCAAGAACGCGATCCGGCTGAAGGAGTCTTCGCGAATTGATTGATCGGGAATGCGCGAAATCGTTGGCGGCGTATTCAGCGGCGTCCGCACCGTCAGGAGCGCGGCTGCGCTCGTGACCGAGCCGGCTGGATTGCCGGCCACAACCATGTAGCTCCCCGCGTTCGCTACCTGGACATTGCTCAGAGCGAAGGTTGCATTCGTCGCGCCTTGGATCGGTCTTCCGTCGAACAACCATTGATAAGCGAATGGACCGGTTCCACCGACCTCCACCTGGAACTTGGCGCTGGCTCCGGACGCCGCCGTTTGACTCTGCGGCGGCGTCATGATCTTTGGGCTCAAAAACAATTGCACCTTGCGGACGCTGTGATTCCCCGTATCTGCCACGACCAGATTCCCCGTTACATCCCAGCCGATGCCACCCGGAGCATTGAACTGGGCTGCGGCTCTGTTTCCATCGACAAACCCGGGCTTTCCCACGCCCGCCAACGTCGTGACGGTTCCTTCGGAAGATATTTTGCGGATGGCGTGATTGCCCTGTTCCGTGATGTAAAGATTTCCCAAGGGATCCAGCGCGATTCCGTCCGGGATTTTGAAACTGGCTGCGCGGCCGAAACCATCGTCAAATCCGGGAACGCCGCTCCCGGCGAAGGTCGTCATTAAGCCGACGGGTGTAACTTTTCGGATGCGATGGCTCTGCCACTCGGCTACGTACAAATTGTCGGCGACGTCGATGGCTATGCCGGAGGGACTGTTCAATTGCGCGTTGCTTCCAACGCCGTCGGCGGTCCCGGGTTTGCCGTTGCCGACCAAAGTCGAGACGGCGCCATCCGGAGTGATCTTGCGAACGGTGTGGTTATTGAATTCCAAGACGAATAGATTGCCCGACGAATCGATCGCGAAATCGTTGGGGAAATTGAATTGGGCGGATTTGGCGGAGCCGTCGGCGTACCCCTGAATCCCGCTGCCGGCCACGGTCGTGACCGTGCGCGGTTCGTCGCGGCTGATTTTTCGGATGCGATGATTTTGAGAGTCGGCTACAAAAACCTCCCCCGCCGCGTTGGCCACGAGGCCGAGCGGAAGGTTGAAGAGGGCGCTTAAAGCGGGCCCATCCAGGTAACCGGCGCGACCTTCGCCCGCGATCGTGGACACCTCGCCGGTGAACAAATCGATCTTGCGGATGCGATGATTGTCGCCGTCGGCGATGTAGCTTGTGCGCTCAGGGCCGACGTAACCGCCGTTCGGCGAAGAAAACTTGGCCACATCTCCAAAGCCATCCTGCGATCCGGCAGACCCCGCCCCCGCGAGAGTTCGCACCTCGATCGAATCGTCTCCGGGGACGACCACTTTTAAGGCGGCACCGGCGCTGGTCACGGCGCCGGCTCCGTTGCTCACGACGACACTGTAAACCCCCGCGTGGCTCGCTTGGACGTTCCGGATGGTGTAATTCGCGCCGGTGGCGCCGGCAATATTCACTGGATCCTTTCGCCATTGGAAGTTCAAGGGCGCAGTGCCGCTGGCCGTCACGCTGAACGTCGCGTTGGCTCCCGCAATCACCGTTTGGCTTTGCGGCTGTGCAATGATGGCCGGAGGAGTACTTGGCGCTGTCACCGTCAAGGTCGCCGGCGCGCTCGTCACTGAGCCGGCCGAGTTGCTGACCGCCACGACGTAAGTCCCCGCGTCCGACGACTGGACATTGCTCAGTGTCAGACTGGGGGCCGTGGCACCCGAGATGGAGGCGCCATTCTTTCGCCACTGGTAGCTTAGCGGCGCACTTCCATTCGCCGCCACGGTGAACGTCACGCTCGTTCCCGCCGTCGCCGTTAGATTCTGAGGCTGTGAAGAAATGGTCGGCGCCCTTTCGGCGGAAACTACGGTTGCGGTCGCGCTTCCGCGGACGTTGCTCACGCTGGCTGCGATCGTCGCGCTTCCCGGCGTAAGTCCTATGGCCAGGCCGCTCGCATTGACGGATGCCACATTGGGCGCGCTGCTAGTCCAGGTGAGTGGAGTGAAAACCTCCAGCGTCGAGAGGGGCCCATTGAGGTCAATTCCGCCAACCAAGAATATCTTTCCATCGATCACCGCCGCCGCCAAAGCTGAACGCGGCGATGAGATCGGGACGCCGGTCTCCCACGTATCGGTGTTCGGGTCATAGATTTCCACGGTTGTAACGTCACTCTTCCCATTGTGTCCTCCGATTGCATACAATTGCTCATTGAGCACTGCGCCGGCCAGGTTGGCGCGGGCTGAGGGCATCGGCGCTCTTTTGGTCCAAGAGTTGGATCCTGGATCATACACCTCTAAGGTCGAAGTCGGCACGGTTCCATCAGTGCCTCCGGCGACATAGAGTTTGCCATCGATCACTCCGGCCGCCGCGTTAACATGAATGGATGGGATCGAGGCTCTTTGCGCCCAGCCCGCGCTGGGGTCGTAAGCGTGCAGAAACTGTCTGTAACCGTTAAAGCCATCGCAGGGTGTCATGACATAAAGGCGGCCGTTCAGGACACCGCCCGCGGAGCAGCCACTGAGGTTAGGCATGTTTTTGTTCTGGCTCCAGGAGTTCCTCACCGGGTCGTAAGCTTGGAGCGTTGAAGTGGGTAACGGTGGTGAGATGCGCCAACCGCCAGCCAGGAATAGATTGCCGTTGATCACGCCGACCGTGCCACTATCACGACCCGCGTCGCCATTGTCTAATCTTGGCAAGGGCGCCAAGGTTGTCCAATTGTTCAGTGCTGGATTGTACGCTTCCAACTTGTCGGCGACGCCCTTGCCATCGTGGCCTCCGACTACGTAGAGGATTCCATTGATATTCACGGGATGCGCATTCCGGCGTGCCGTGGGCATGGCCGTTCTTAGTTCCCAAGAACCACTGTTCCGAGTCAGCACGCGCGATGAGCCATCGCTGAATCGTCCGGTGGCGGTGAACTGGACCTTTCCGCCGACCACAATGTTCGGGGCCGCCGGAGTGACGACGATAGCATCCAACACCGTCAGTGTCGCCACGAGGCTGAACGAAGAGCCGGCGGAGTTCCCAACTAGGACCGTGTAATTGCCGGAGTCATTGGTCGTGATCTTGGCGAGCATTAAGGTGGCGCTAGTTTGCCCGGCTGGGGCGGCAGTCGTCTGCCCTGGGAGGCTGATGTTATTTCTGAACCACTGGTAAGTGACGGGAGTATTGCTGAAGGCGGTGACGCTGAACCTGACCGAACTACCAGTGGTTGCCGTTTGACTTTGTGGCTGGGTCACGATCGAAGGAGGCGTGCCCTGTCCCCAACAAGAAAGCGAAGCGATCAAATGCAAGGCGAAACAAAGAACGCTGCTGAATCCAAGGATTTCATGCCGCCGACGGCCGCCGACCTCGAGCGCAGCAGACTTTTCCGAAGGCACGTCCATGGCAAACGGTCGGCACAGCGGTCTGCGAGTCTGTGCCACAAGAAATCGAGCAGCGGCAACGCGGGAAAGCGCTTGCGCTCCGGCCAAAGACTTCCGGCCGAACCTCCACATCCAGTTATTCTCTGGCTTCATCAGTGATTCAGACACGTAGTTGAACTTTGACAGTCCGGATTCAATATGCGTACGTCAGCTTTACTCGGAAGGTCCTCCCGTCACGTTCAATCAAATCTTGGAGATGAAAAAAAGTGGCCGGATCCGCATACGCGCGGTCGAAAAGATTATACGCGCTGGCCGCGAGTTCGAACCCTTTAACCAAATTGCGGCTGAACAAGGTGACGTTGACGAGGCCGAAACCAGCGGCCTTCGTGTCCGACTGGGTCGTGCGGTGGCTCGTGTATTGCCACTCCAGTCCGGCAAAAACCTTCTCCTTCACCAGAGGCGCGCTCATACTAACCTTTCCGAGATGTTTGGGCGAGTCCGGCAGAATACGCCCGGTGTTGCGATCCTCGGTTTGTTGAAAGGCGTAGCTGGCGCGCCCCCGGACGCCACTGGCCCAATACGCCTCCAAACCGGTTTCGATTCCCTTAACCCTGGCACCCTCGAGGTTTCGATATTGGCCGAGCCCGCCGGATCCCTCGAAAGAAATCAAACTATCGACTTCGCTATAAAACCCCGAAACAGACGATCGCAGATGGTCGCCGATGCCCTGTTCGTAAACCAGTTCATACGAGTCGATCGTTTCAGGACGAAGCTCGCTTGCCTTGTTGATGTTCTCGACAAAAGTCGGCGCGCGGAATGCCGTGCCGTAAATGGCCTTGATCACCGAAGCCTCAAATGGATTGAAGATCAGGGCGACGCGCGGATTCGCTGTGGATTCAAATTCCTTGTATTGATCGAAGCGCACTCCGGCATTGAGGTGCAATTTCGAAAACAAGGCGAAATCTCCCTCGGCGTACGCTCCGTAGCTTTGACTGCTATCCTTGACCGTTCCGTTTTCCTTGAATGGCTCCACGTCGAAATTGCGGCGCTCCTGCCGAAAGTCATTCCGGTACTCCCCGCCCACGGTGATGGTGTGCCGCTCAAAAAGGCTCTTTTTCAACTGAATTTCCATTCCAAACCATTCGCCGATGTCCACGGTGCTGTTCAACGGCAGGGGGCTCAGGACAAAACTTGGGAGATCAAAGCCGATTTTGCTGCGGTCATAATAGGCCTGCGCGGTCAGGCCAAGTGTGTCCGAAAGATCATGGGAGAAGCGCAAATTCATGAAGGCTTGTTCCACGGTGTGGAGGAACCGCGGGTCATTGAAAATGGTGCCGACTAAGCGGTTCGTCCCGGAAACCGGGTCTGGCAGCGTCGTGGCAAACTGCGCCGTCGGATTCTTCTTGTCGCGCGTGATGAATCCTCCCTCCAAAGCAAAGTCCCGATAGGCAATCGACGCAAAGAGGCTCTTAAAGGCGTCATCGTCCATCCCTTGAGCAATCCCGTTGTTATTCTGCGGCGTGTTGAATTCTTTGTAGAAGAGGCGTTCCGGTCCCTGGCTGTCATAGAGCGAACCGGAAAGAACCAGTTCCACATCGTTCTTGAATCGGGTTCCGTACGTGACTCGGCCCTTATAGGTATCAAAGCTGGCCACTTCGCCGGACGCCTCCAAGCCGTTGATTTGGTAACTGGAGCGAGTCCGGACATTGATCACGCCGAAAAAGGCGTTGTTGCCGTAAAGAACCGAGCCCGGCCCGCGAATGATTTCCACCTTGTCGATGAGGTCCACGTCGAGAATGAATTCCGTTCCAATGAATCCGCCATCGAAGAGACTATTGTTGACCCGATGGCCGTTGACGAGCAGCAGGACCCGGCTGTTCGGATAGACGCCGCTGTTGAAACCGCGCGTTCCGAGAAAGGAATAGTTGCGGTCGTACGTCACATGGAAGCCTTGAACACTTTGAAGCAGATCGGCCAGGGTCCGGTAGCCATACTTCTTAATCTCATCCGAGCCGACGATGGTGACCGACGATGGGGCTTCTGTGGTTTTCTGCTCGAGTTTGGAGGCGCCGAAGACTGTAGGAATTTCCAATTTCACGAGTTCGTCCAGGCTGAGCTCCTTTGGCGCTTCGGAGGGCTTCTCAGCCGGTTCGGTCTCGGCAGGCCAAGCGCAGACAGTGGCCGCTATGATGAGCATAAGGCTTAGCGCTTCCCACCTCCCTCTTCCCGTGTTCGGAAGGGATGCGGCGAGGATTGCCTCAAGCCCACGAAATGCGAATGGAGGCTGGCGCTGCATTCTTCCGTGATTAGTGATGAGAGCTTACGGAGGCTATCCCAAAATGGCAACAGGAAAGCCCGCTTCAATTCAACCCACGACCACATTCGGCGGGCCTTTGAACCGTCTCCGTTCCAAACCAAACCAGATCATCAGCAGCAACAGGACTGCGCCGCCCACGATCCAGACCGCTTGATCGTTCGGTGGCTGCATTCCGATCACGATTAGGAAGACGCAGCCCAGCGCGGCCACGACGGCTAGGGGACGATACCAGAAGCCCAGTTGCCACGGCCCCATGCGCGTCCAGTTCCGTCCGTAAGCAAAGAAACCGGCGACCACCGGCAACACGTAAGAAATGTAAAGAAAGATCACGCAGACCGCCGCAATGGTGGTGTAAGGGACCAAGATTGTGAACAATGCGGCGCAGATGGCCGAAGACCAAACCGCAACGGAGGGCGACTTCGTTCGAGGATTCACGCTTTTGAGTCCCTTCGACCAGGGCAAGCCGCCGTCACGAGCAAAGGCGTAGGTCATGCGCGAGGCCGACGTCAACGCCGCCAAGCCGCAGAGGTACTGCGCGACGACGATTCCACAGAGCAACGCCCAGGTTAACCACGGGGGCAGCACGGATTTCATGGTCCAAGGCACCACTTCGCCCGCCTTGTGGACGCCTTCTCGCACATCAGGCATCGCGAGCAAGAGCGCGCAGATCATGACCCAGCCAAACACGCCCGAGACCCAGACCGAGCGGATGATGCCCGTCGGCACATTGCGGGCTGCACCCAAGGTTTCTTCCGACGTGTGAGCCGACGCATCGAAGCCGGTGATCGTGTAGGCCGGAAGCAGACAGCCGAGCGCGAAAAGCCAAGCCAGACTGTCCTGCTTTGGAAACACCGGCGCGCTCTCGGGCAAGCCGCTGAAATTGGAAAAGGTCCACAATCGGGCCCACTCGAAATGTGGCGTGGCCGCGAGCAGCGAGACCGTGAGAACGGTCGCGACGATCAAAATGAGATAACCGCTGAGATCGGTCAGCCGAGTTGTCAGATGGATGCCGTAATGATTCAGCAATCCCTGGGAGAGAGTCATCAGCACCACGACGACGGTCTTCACCAGGGCGGCGGACCCAACCGGCGGCGCGGCTCCGAAGGCCGCGGTGGCGAAGTCGTAGGTGCCGGCATTGATGGCGGCGAGCGCGGTGACAATTCCGGCCAAATTGAACCACGCGGTGATCCAGCCACAGGCCCGGCCACCCAAGATGCTTGCCCAGTGGTAAAGACCTCCGGCCGTCGGAAACGCCGAAGCCACCTGGCCCATGGTGACGGCCACCGTCAGCGAAAAGAGGCAAACCAAGGGCCAGCCAATGCCGATGCTCGCGCCACCGGCGCTGCACAATCCGACGTGGAACGAAGTGATGCCGCCGGCGAGAATGCAAATGATCGAGAGAGAAATGGCGAAATTCGAGAAGCCGCTCATCCGGCGCGCGAGTTCCTGCCGGTACCCAAGTTCCAGGAGCAGCCGTTCGTCTTCTCCCTGCAAAAGTTCCTCGTTCAATTCTTCGCTCATGGGCGTGCGGCGTTTCGTCGTGCCAGAATATTGGAAAACGATGTTCACTCGCGCAAATCCTCCGGCCGGTTGTCGGGACGGATTCGCGCGGCCCTGTTTTTACACGCTCCCGGACGAATTGCCAGCCCAGTGTCGCGGTGAGCCTGCAATTTGTTGGTAGCGGCGGGCGTCCTCGCCTGCCGTAGAGCCGGAGCGTCTCGCCCGGTGGCAACGAGTGAAGAAATCCAAGCGTACTCGAACTTCGCTACGAAATCCGGGCGGGACGTTGCCGCCCTCTACTGCAGGCGAGGACGCCGACCGCTCCCAACGGTCTGGAGATACACGTGGAGGCAACCCGGAGCGCCGCTCTCCGATCCGGCGCGGCTCGATTGAGCCATCTGATTCGCGCCGGGTCGGAGACCGGCGCTCCGGTTGGTGGCTCCGCTTGGGGATTCGCATTGCCAGAACGGTTTCATCTCTGCTAAGGACACGCGCACTCATGCAAGCGCGCCTGGTCCTCCGCCTCTCGATCTTCATGTTCCTGCAATACGTCATTTGGGGATCGTGGTATGTGGCGATGGGAAGCTATCTCTTCAACACCCTCAAGTTCACGGGTGACCAAATCGGCTTGGCCTATGGCGCCTTTGCGGTGGGCGCGATGATCTCGCCCTTCCTGACCGGCCTGCTGGCCGATCGTTGGTTCGCCACCGAGAAAATGATCGCGGTGTTCAATCTCATAGGCGCCGGTTTGCTGTTCTTGCTGTCCAGGTTGACTACGTTCGGCGCCTTCTATCCCGTGTTGATCGCTTACTGTGCCCTCTACGTTCCGACTGTCTCGCTGGGCAATTCGTTGTCCTTCCATCACCTGGCCAACGCCGAGAAGGATTTCCCGCGCGTCAAAATCTGGTCGGCGTTCGGCTGGATCGTCGCCGGGCAAATCGTCAGCCTGATCAACGCCGAAAACAACTCCCAGCAGTTTGTCCTGGCCGCGATGATTTCGCTGGCGCTCGGGATTTATTCGTTCACCCTGCCGCCGACGCCGCCCAAGAACGTCGGACAAAAAATCAACGTCGGCCAGATGCTCGGCGTGGAAGCGTTGGCCTTGTTCCGCCGGCCGTCCTTCGCGGTTTTCGTGTTGAGCGCCTTTCTGATTTGCATCCCGCTCTATTTCTATTTCGTGATGATGGCGACGTATCTGGGTCAACTCGGCTGGACGAAGATCGCCGCGAAGATGACCGTGGCACAGTTCTCGGACATGCTGTTCCTGGCCTTGCTGCCCTGGTTCCTACGGAAAATCGGCTACAAGAAAACGCTTCTGCTGGGCATGCTCGCCTGGTTCACTCGTTACTTTCTCATGGCTTATGGCAACAGTCCCAGCGCTGCCGGCACGGCCATGCTTTTCGCGGCCATCGCGCTGCACGGCATCTGCTACGACTTCCTCTTTATCACGGGCCAAATGTACGTCGATGAACAGGCGAACGAAAGGATTCGCGGCGCCGCGCAAGGCTTAATTGCGTTCGTGCTCTGGGGGGTTGGCGCATTTGTTGGCACGAAGCTGGCCGGCTTGGTGATGGATGCGCACAAGCTTCCGCAAATGATCGGCGCCATCACGCATGATTGGCGAGGCATCTGGATGATACCGGCGCTTCTCGCGGGGGGTGTGCTGGTCTTGTTCGCGGCGGCTTTCCGTGAAAACGGGAAGAAGAGTGAGTAACGAGAGTAACGATAATGAATCCGCGATGCTCAAGGGAGCAGACTCCTGAGCCTAGGGCAGGAGCTGCAGGCGCATGGAAATGAACCTGGAAAAAGCAGTTGGAACCGCCAAATACGCGAAACACGCGAATGCCAAAAGGGTTCCCATTACTGGCTCGCTCACCCAATGGGTGACGGCGCGGCAGGTCTGAACGTCTTCTCATTTCGCGTATTTGGCGTGTTTCGCGGTTTGAACTGCCGAATTCAGGATGAATGGGCGGCTCTTCCCCCTCACCCCGGCCCCACGGCGGTTGAATTAAGGACAACCGGCCATTTCTTGCTCGTCATCGTGCTCTTACTCCTACTCCGCAACTCCCTGGAGAGATTAAGATTAGGAGCAAGTGTAAGAGCAAGGCCTGATCGGGATAGAATTGAATTCATTCTCAATTCAACAGCAGTGCACCCCGGCCCTCTCCCCACGGGAGAGGGAGAACTTGGCGCACTGCGCGGATAGACTTCTGGTCGCTGGTCATTCCGCCACGCGCGACGCTGCAACCTGCCTCAGATTGGCCAGGAATTCGACCAAGTTTCGCAAATCTCGCTTGCTCAGAAAATCGGCAAGACCTTCCGGCATGCCCGAGCCGCCTCGCTCGCGGGATTCAATTTCTCTCTTGGGAACTTTGATGACGCCATCCTCGGGCGAGTTGAGGACCAACTCGTCGGACGTTTCCGACCTCACGATGCCGGCGAAGCTTCCTCCATCTTTGAGCCTGACGATGAGGTTTTCAAAACCTTGGGCGATGTTCTTGTTCGGGGCGACGATGGATTCAAGAATATACTCACGGGTGCGATTCGCGTTGGTCTTGTCCAGTTCCGGGCCCGCTTCGCCGCCTTCGCCGCCGATTTTATGGCAGCGCGTGCAGGAAGTCTCGGCCTTCTCGAAGAAGACTTTGCGGCCTTCAGCGGCGTCTCCTCCGACCAGGCATTCGACATACTTGCCCAAGTCGTGCTTGGGCCGCGAAGCTTCGAAATCGTTCAACTTTGCCTGCACCGCCGCCGTCTTGCGTTTCGCGGCGGCTTCGAGCAAGTCCAATTGAAGCGCAGCCTCCACGGTACCGGCCAAAAGCTTGTCCAGCCAGACGATGAGAGTTTGGTCCGAGCCGCCCGTTTCAAGTTGAGCCAGCGTGAACAGCGCGCCTTGCTTCTCACTCAAAGTTCCAGACTCTAGTCTGGCGGCCAAACGGTCGGCTCCGGCCGCGGGATTTAGTTTGGCCAACAACGCGGCTGCTTCATTGCTCAAGGCTTCGACTCGGCTCGCTCCAGCGAACTCCAGCAACTCAGGCAGCAATGGATGTTCGAGCGCAGCCAAAGCCCGCAGCCCTTCCACGCGCGCCTGAGGGCTCGCCTTCTCCGACTTGACCAGCTCACTCAAAGCCGCCGAGGCCTCCAGAATCCGATACTTTGCCGCCAGGCGCGCGGCCTCGACTTGGATCGCATCGGAAGAAGCGGCCAGCAGCCCCTTCATCACCGCACGCAGCGCCTCGGCCGCGTCGGTGCCGTTGCGAACCGGCCGCGGCCGCCAAAGGCCGGTCACGCGGTCACGACCGGGCGGCTGTTGCCATTCGCCCAGTGCTTTGAGCGCTTCGACGCGGCCGGCTTCGGACACGGAATGGTCTGCGGCGAGCTGGGCCAAGGCCGCGGCGGATTGCGCCTGGCCGAGCCGGAAGTTCGCGTTGATGACACGGCGCAGCAAAGCGTCGGAGCTTCCACGCTGATCTGTCAAGCCTGCGAGTGCCGGCATCGCAGATTCAATCGGCAGATCATAGATGGCGCGGGCTGCTTCAAGAACGATCCTTTGCTCCGGATCGCGAAGAAATTTCGCCACGTCCGGACTCGCCAGGCGGCGCAAGGCGAGCAACGCAGCCATCCGAACGGCGGGAGATTCGTCCGCGCCGGCCGAGCGCAAAGCTTTCGGGTTGTTGATGCGAAAGAGCGCCATGACGCCCGCATGCCGAAGGAATGGATCGCGATCCGCGTTTTGGCGGAGCATCTCCAGAATCGGTTTCAAGGCGCGATTGTCGCCAATTCGTCCGATGGCCAGAGCTGCGCAGAACTGGACGCGGGGTGATTTGTCCTGCGCGACCAGATTTGATATGGGGCGGAAGGCCGGAGCGTATCGCGCATCACCGAGCACTTTGGCCGATTGGGCCCGAATCTCCGCGTCGGGATTGTTCAAGAGCGGGACGAGCGGAGTGACAGCGCTCTCGGCAGCTTGAGGCTGAGTCCTTCCAAGTTGCGCGTGGAGCTGGCCGAGTCCCCAGATGGCGTGAACTCGCGCCAGTTGATTCGTGCCTTCGCGCGCCACTTCCGACAGGAGCTTGATCGAATCGGTGCCGCGCGCGGCTAATTCAAATTGCGCTTCCTGCCGGACGCGCTGATCCGGCCAGGCCAAAAGGGCGGCGAGTTCGGGACTTGGCTTACGTTCGAAGCCGGCGGCCATGAGCGCTCGAGTTGCGCCGACGAGTGGGTTGGAACGCGCCTTGGGGTGATACATCCGGTAAAGGCGGCCCTTGCCCGTCTTGCCCCATCCTTCGACCCAGTCCGCCACATAGACCGAGCCGTCCATCCCGAAGTCAACGTCGGTCGCCACGATTTGCGAGAGGAACGGCTTGAGATTGATCACCTCGAATGCGGCGCCTTTCGGCTTCAATGCGAACGAATGGATGAGGCTTGTCGCGGCGGTGCCGCGGAAGTCGGCGAGGAAAAAATGATTCTCGTATTCGACGGGCAATCCGACGCCGGGATTAAAAGACAGGCCGGAAGGGCCATTCGCGAGGTTCGCCAATGGCGGGACCAAGAACGCCGGTTGTTCCTCGTTTTGCGGATGCCACATCTTCTCGGCATTCCAAGGCCCTCGCGACACAGGCCAAGTGAGGAATTGGTAGCCGATCCGCCAGCCGCTGTCGCCGCCTTCCACGACATAGACCCAGCGCGCTTGATCGCCCCCGTCTGAGTTATTGTCGCCCGTGAAGAGATTGCCGTATTGATCGAACGCAAGCTCCTGTGGATTGCGCAATCCGGTGGCGAAGATTTCGAGATCCGAGCCGTCCGGATTGCAGCGCAGCACCGCGCCGGACTCAGGCGCCGCAACCCGTTTGCCTTCATTCGTCACGACGTTGAATCCGCGGTCGCCAATGCTGAAGTAAATCTTGCCGTCCGGTCCGAGGCGCAATCCGTGCAAATCGTGCCCGTAGAATCCGAACCGGACTCCGTAACCGTGTTGGAGAACATCCCGGCGCTCGGCCTGACCATCGCCGTCTTGATCCCTCAGGCGCCACAAGTCCGGGATGCACGTGAACCAGACATCGCCCTTGCGCGCGAGCACGCCGGCGGCAATGCCCGACGTGAGGTCGTTGAAGCCGTCGGCGAACACTGTGGACTTGTCGGCTTTGCCATCGCCGTCGCTGTCTTCGAGCAGCGACACGCGTTCGCTCTCGGCCGTCATGAAATCGGACTTCAGATATTTTTCGATGAGCCCACGCCACTGGGCGGTATTCGTGCTCGCGAGTTCTTCGTTCAGCCAATTCATGTGGCCGCGGATATCCGTGACCTGCACGCCGACGCGGAAAGATTCGGAGACGTAGAAACGGTTCTTTTCGTCCACGCAGAACGCGACCGGATGCGCGAGGAGCGGTTCGGCGGCGAACAGTTCGACTTTGAAGCCGGGCGGCACTTCGAAACGCCGGATGGCCAACTCGGCTTCAGGCGATGCCGGCGCGATCCGGGGTGGAGGGGATTTTCTGGCAGGAATCTCCGCGGCTGAAATGGAAAAACAGGCGGCGGCTGCCAACGTCACGATGAGGCGGCTCAATCCAAAGAAGTCCATACAATCGACGGTGTATTTGCGCTCTCAGAGCGTGTTTCAAAGGCAGGGCAGGCATCTTGCCTGCCTCCGAGTTCCGCTTGAAAATTCAAAAGAAGGCAGGCTGGAAGCCTGCGCTACTCGGACAAGCCGACTCTCAAAACACTCACTTACCGGGCACTCACCATGGCCGACAAGAGCGCTTCCGCCAACCAGAAAACACCTGTCGTGCCGGATTGGGCTTCGAAGGAATTCCGGACACAGGAAGGCATCCCGATCGAGACATTTGAACACCGCCTCGGCAACCGCAGCGCGCTCGCATGGGAGATGGACGAGTATGGAGTGAGCATTCGGGTGGAATAGGGCCTGTGACGCCAAAGTAACCAATTTCGGAAATGCAAGAGTCTCCGTTGAACTTTTAGGTTGATATTGTATCTGTAGAGATACAATATAGAGCCATGAAACCAAGCCTGCCGGAGCTGTG
>JACQWK010000071.1 GCA_016209525.1 Verrucomicrobiota bacterium | reverse complement strand
GCACTTCGACCGGAGTGCTCAACGCCTACAGCGGCGTTTCTATTTCGACCTCCACGGCGGCGTACTTGGCGTTGAACCAGATCAAAACCGCGATTCAGGCACTGGCGAATATGCGCGCATTGGTGGGAGCGAATATCCAGAGGTTGACTCTGACGAGCGAACAACTTTCGATCTTGAACGAAAATCTTTTCGCCGCCAACAGCCGGATCAAGGATATCGAGGTAGCCGAGGAGAGCACGCAATTTGCGAAGTTCAATATCTTGGTCCAGTCCGGCACCGCCATGCTGGCGCAAGCGAATCTTTTGCCGCAATCCGCGCTGCGGCTGCTGGGCGGTTAGCGACGGCGAACGCCCGGAGCCGCTGCGAATGGACGCTTGAGAAGACCGAATTTAGCTGCCACGGAAATGTGCAAATTGTGAATAACTATTACTCGACTTTCCGGGGCGTGATCGCGTAGAGAAGACGCGAAGGTTGTCGTATTCCAGTTTTTGGCTCGGTCGTCGCGTTTCTTCGTAGGAGTTCCCCACCCCCACCTCCTGGCGCGGTGGCCAGGCCGTTTCGCTTTTGCGCCGGAGAGATTCGGGTGGCGGGTGCAACTGAGGAGTCACGCTGTGAAAGACGACGCCGCCCGAATCCAAAGGAGGATGTTTCAAGTTACAATCCGTTGAATCCCTGTCGCCGATCTCTCCGAGAGGACGCAGACCTGCTAAAGCTAAAATGCGATTCTATGCTTTTGACCCCAAGGATGCGCGCCAATGTCGCCCTGACCGTTGGCCGGTCATCGTCGAAATCTCCGTGATGCCGCGCTGTCGAATGAGAGGGCGAGCCCGGCCGAGCCTGGTTTGGCGACAACACCCATTCGGCCTTCTTGGGGCTGAAAAGATTCATAAGAGTCGGATTCTTGCGCACGAATTTCTCCAGGCCTAAGAGCGGGATGCCATCCCGGAAGAACGGAATGCGCGCTTTCTCTTCAAACGCGTTCGAGACCAGATAGAGCAAGGATTTTTGATAGACATTGGCGCAATCGTCATCTTGCTCGGTTTGGTCGCTCAGGGTGAACAAGGCAAAGCTGCCGATCTGGTTATTCTTGATCCCCGGCAAATAGGCACTTTCAAACAGGTTCATCGTGCAGGCCGGCGCCCACAACGTGCAGGTTGCAATCTTGAGACCAAAGCCGGCCTGGCCTTTGAGTTCGCCTGAGGTGATCTTTCCTTTAGTCGTGAGCAATTGAACCAAGGGCGCATGGAAGATGGCGCCTGCGCTATGGCCAACCACGTGGAGTTCAATGGAGGATCGGCTCCAATCAAGTTTGCCAGGTGATTGGCCACCAGGCGCGCGCCGCCTTGCTTGCATGCGCTGGCCAAGAGCGCGTTCTCCTTCATCTCGTCCCATTCCGCTTTGCCCGTCAGCACTCGCGCCATCGGTTCTAGCCCGTCATCCAGGCGGTCGAGCATGAAATCCTTGGAGGCATCCAGGAAGCCTTCGGGCCGGCGGCGGCTGAGCGCATCTTTAAGGATGTTGGTCAGCGTCGTCCAGTAATCGCTCTTCCAGATGAAAGCTAGCGGATAGACTTGGTTCTCCAAGAGCGGTTGCCGGTACTCCGCCACTCGCTGCACTGCGGCACGCTCGCTCACCAATCCGCCATGGGCATAAAGCAGAATCCGCTTCTTGCTCCAACCGCCGGTGATGCGGGGAAAAGATTGGGAGAAAATCTCGGCAATGTCCTCTTCGGAGTTGCCGAACTCGCCCGTTTGCCGAAGCATGCCGTCGTTGCCGATGCTTACGAGATGCGGACGCAACTCGAGTTTGGTGCAAGCATCAATGCGAAGCGCGCCTCCTGAAACGCGGTTGGCTGCGCCTTCGGGAGTCACGATTTTCGCCGGAGCCCCCAACCGGGCGACCCAAACATCGGTTCCGTTGGCGAGCCAATCGTCATACGTGATGAGCGCAAAGCCCTTCAACCCCCAAGTTGGTCCCCAGGAATTTTGGATCCAGAAACCATCGCTGTCATAACCGACAATGGCAAACGCATGGCCCCCGAGCATGGCCTGGCGATGCGGAATCATCCCTGTCGAGGCGTTGACCTCCTCCCAGCCTTCGTGCACCAGCGCCGTGGCGTAGAGAATCCCCACCTCCGCAAGCGCCGAATGCATCGCAACCAAATCCTTGTGATTGACCCGAAAGTACGCGCCCAGCGGCCGTTGGATCGCATTTTCGACCACGCCAAGGTTGATGCGTTGGTGGGTCTGCCAGATTTCCTCCGAGCAGACCCCGTGCTTGTGCCAGCCTTTCATGGCCCCGCGGGCACTGGATCCTCCATACTCCTCTCCCGGCCATTCATCATACCTCCGGGCCAGTTCGTACAGCATCCAAGGGCTGCAGGACGTTTGGTCGGGCACGACCTTGCGCCGTCGCAAGAGATAATTCACCACGGTGGCTAAGCCAAAGCCCGTGCATGCGCCCTCGGTTCCCTGGTCGAGAATGGGGACTCTGAACGACTCGTAATCCCGCAAGGGCATCTGTGTGGGCACCTCGATCAACGTCGGCACATACATCAAATCGCGGAAATCGACCGTGTCGGGACGAACGTTGAGGACGCGGCCTGAACGACTCCGAGCCGGAGGCTTTAATGGTGCTGGTTTTCTTGCGCTTGATTCTTTCATGGGACGGCTAGCCTCGTGCTTTGGCGGCTCTGGTTTGGCGCGAAACAACTCTTCCTCAGCCATTCACGCGAATGACCGAGCGGCACCCCGACGACGGTCTGAGGACCAACCATTGCCACGGCCCTATGGGCACCTGGGCAGATTATCGAGGTTGTTGTCTGGATCTGCGTCGGGCGTCGAACGAATCAACGTTCTCTGGCAACTGGGGCAAACGAACTTCTCGACGGTTGCCGTTCGTCCTGAATCTTTGCTCTGGGTGTAAAACTGGTGCCCTTTGTCCATGGCCATCAACACTTCCTCAATCGACCAGATCACATCAAGCTGTTCCGGCCGGCTGCCCGTCCCCACCGCCAATAGGTGTGCCTTCGCCGTGGGTTCATCCACAGGTTCCTGGCGCGTGCAGGTGATCCGAAATTGTGCCATTGGCGTCTGCTGCCCTCGTGCGTTACCAATGGTCTATACGGGCTCTCGGTCCCAATCTTTCAAAAATTCTTACCGGAGCTTGCGAAAGCGTGGCACCGTGGAGATGGAAGAGCACACCCTGTTGCCGGTGGGGAGAACAGGATCGACTTCGAGCGCCTATGGCTGCGCGAGAATTTCCACTGGGTTTTGACCCAGCGCCTTTTGCGCTTGAGCCAGGCGCTTGGCCAGGGCCTGATCCTGCGGTCGCATCGCGCGCAGCCGCTCCAAGTGAAAGCGCGCCCCAAACCAGTGCTTGTTCTTTTCGGCATCTTCGGCCTCGCGCGCGTGCCAGGCCGCTACTTCCGAATCTTGAGCGCGAAAGTCGTCCGGGTGCGCAGCGACAAGGCTCCGCCACGCCGTTTGCATGCGGCTTTGGGCGTCGCCTCCCGGTTGCCAGGTGCCTGCCAGCAACCGGCTCAAAGACTCTAGTGCCTCAACCGAATGATGGTCACGCGGCAACTTCCAGAGCCACGCTTGGCCGGAGGATGTCGTGGTCACAAACGAACGTCCCTCGGGGAGAAACACCGCGCGCTCAAACAGTGCCCGATGCTCCAAGGGAGGTGTGAGGGGCACCCCAGTCTCCGCATCCCAAAGCCGGGTCATTTTATCGGAGGAAACTGTGACAATCCACCGCCCGTGCGGGCTGAACGCAGCGCCTCGAACTTGCCCGCGATGTTCCAAGGCCGGGAGCAATTGCTTGCCCGTGGCCGCGTCCCACACGATGGCGGTAAAATCCTCGCTCGCGGTGACAATGCGACGGCCATCCAAACTCCAGGCCGCGAAGAGCACGCCATCCCGATGCCAGAGGGCCTGGCTCACGGCCTTGCCGGTTGCCGCATCCCAAATCTGCGCCGCGCGCTCACTGAGGGTGTCGTCGGTTGTGCAAGTCAGAAGGCGGTGTCCCTGAGGACTAAACTCCACATGGCTGACATTTCCGGTCAACCGCAGCGCTGGAAAGAGTTCGACGCCGCGTGTGGCGTCCCATACGTGGACTTGATTGGCGCTCACCGTCGCGAGCGCCCCGTGGTCTTTGCCAAAGCAGGCCATCGTCACCTGGTTGAGGTGGGAGAGGGTGGCCAGGCGTGTCCCAGATGGCACGTCCATGATCGAGACCGCGCGGCCAGCCACCAACGCTAACCGGCGGCCATCTTCGCTTAGAGACGCCTGTGCCAAGGAGTTGGTGCAGGGCATCACCGGAGAAGCCGCCTCCCCAGACACGGTGTTCCAAACTTGGAGCGACAGGCTTGATGGGACTGACACATTGGTCGGCTCATACAGGGTCAGCGCAAATCGCCCCTCGCGGTTCAGTGTGACTCCTCGCACCATGCGCGGGGTGGTGATGGACGTAGGACGGAGTTCGGACAGGGGTGTCGGGTGAACTTTTACTTGGGTGTTGGCACTCGACGCAGTGCGAGTGCCATCTGAACTGGCGACACCCGGCAGCAACTGAAGCTGAAACGGACTTCCCGCCAGGTCGAACACTCGCACGGTGCCATCGGCACAACTGGTCGCGATCCGGCGCCCGTCGGGACTGAACGCAGCATCCATCACTCGGGAGCTGTGTTTGAGCACCGCGTTCCGCGCCAGCGGCAGGCCGGATTGGGCGTCCCACAACCGGACCGTCCCATCCAGACTCGCCGTGAGGATGTACCGCCCGTCAGGGCTAAAGCGTGCGCTCCTAACACCGTCCCCATGATGCATTACGGCCGGAAGTTCCCGACCGCTGGGGACCTCCCAGAGCCGGGCTTTACGCTCGAAGCTCGCGGTGACGAGGCGCTGTCCGTCCGGACTAAACGAAGCGAAATAGACCCAGCTTGTGTGCTCGAGCGGCTGGCCCATCCGTTGTCCTGTCCGCGCATTCCACAGCATCGCCGTTCCATCCATCCCCGCGGTGACCACGTACTGCTCATCGGCGCTAAATTGCGCACACAAGAGAGAACCGGTGTGCGCGTTCAATGTGAGCAACCGCTTCCCTGTGGCTGCGTCCCAGATATACGCGTTTTTGTCCTTGCAGCCGGTCACAACGCGGATTCCGCTCCGGCCAAACGCCGCGCTGAAGACGCAGTCAGGGTGCTTCAGACGATACACCTCTTCGCCGGTGGCACACCGCCAGACCGACGCCACATGCGTGTATTCATCGCTGGCGGTGATCACGAGTCGTCCATCCGGACTGAACGATGCGGCCAGCAGCCCCTCTTTTGGCCCGAACTCGGGCGATACGCGCTCCCCGCTCTCAAGATCCCGCACCTGCGCCTTCTTCCACCATCCTGCCGCGAGCACCTCCCGACCGTCCGGGCTGATCTCGACGCTGTTGACGCGACCTTCGTGAAGCCACAGTTGCGCTAGCTTGGGGCAATAAGCCAAGACGGATGCCAATCGAATTTGGTGTGTTTCAATCTGCCGCGCATCATGCTGGTCCAACCGAAGCGCCTCCACAAAGTGCGGCAACGAGGCCAGGTAATTGCCCGCTTCCAGCGCGTGCGTGCCGGTGGCAATCTCCGCTCCCACTTGGCGTTCTCGTTGTTCGGCAACTTCCCGGTAATGGCGCGACGACACATACCCCGCCACACTCAGGATGATGAGAAGCATGACGGCAGGCTTGCCCACGCTCTTGACTCTCGCCCAGCGACGCTCCAGGAGCCGCAGCCGCTTCACGGAATAGCCATTTTCCAAAACCTTGAGGTCTGCATGCATCTCCTGAGCCGTTTGATACCGCTTGGGAGCCTCTTGGTGGCAGGCTTTGACGAGCACTTCATTGAGTTCGAGAAGTTGGGGGCGGTCCGGCAATTTCTGGAAGTCGTCCGGCAGCGCCGGAAAATCCTGACGGTCTTTGCCGGTAGCCATCTCGTAGAGCACCTTGCCTAGACCGTAAATGTCCGATTGCGGGCTGTTGGGTCCTTGCGGGGGAATAAATCCTTCGGTGCCCACGTACGAGCTTGCTCGCTCGATTTCAGCCACAAGCCCGATATCTGCCAGCTTTGGCACCCCATGGACGAAAATGATGTTCGACGGTTTGACATCCCGATGGATCAGCCCCTGCTGGTGCAGACGATCCAACGCGCTGCTGATACTCAACCCCAGCCTGAGGCATTCCTCCAACGACTGCCGCCCCCGAATCGATATTTCCTTGAACAACGTCTTGGGCACGTAATTGTCCGGATCGATCGTTTGTCCGTTCGTCACGTCATCTCCGACCTCCATCACGTAGTAGAAATAGCCGCCCGCTTCGTTGCGCCCCACCTGAAGCACGTCGATGAAACCTTCGTGGGACCTTGAGATCGGTTCGAATTTTCGGATACCTTCGATCTCCCTCTCATACGGATGCCGGTCCTTGAATCGGTCTTTGAACACGATCTTCACGGCGCGGAAATTTCCCATCATCGTGTTGCGTGACAGCCACACCTCTCCGTAGCTGCCCCGTCCCACGCAGCAGACCAGTTCATGGGCCGGGATAACAAGGTCGCGGCTCGGGTTAGGGGAAACTTCAGTCGCCGCAGTGTCCAAGGCAGCTTTCACACTCGCTCGGTTGTCAGGTGCTCAACGCGGAGCCAAGTCTATACGCTCTCCACTCACGCCCGGCAATAAGTTTTCGCGTCCCGCGAAAGAACTTGGACAACTCTGCGTGTGAACCCTCAGCACGCAGCCGAGAATCCCTACCCCCTCCATTCTCTATCGAAATCCGCGGCCTTGTGGAAGAATCCCCCCCACACGCTGTCTCTTCCGACATGCTGCACTAGTGAGGGACAGTGGTAGAGGAGCGGCGGCCCCAACCGACCGGCTAACCGCGACATCTTGAGGTCCTGTTTCCCCTCGATCTCATTCCAGTGCTCAATGAGGTACTTCGCCGTTTTCCGCGAAATCAAGAATGCCTGGCTGCCGAACACTGCGGTGGGCGCGATGATCCAACACCGATCCCGGTGATCACAGGCCAGTTCCGGGAGACCGGGGTTGTAGAGCCCGGCCAAAGTGACCTCGCGGTTCTGAAGCGGCGCCCAGTGCGCCAAGTTATGGCGGATATGGCGGTTGAAATCCAAATCATCCTCCAGAAAGAGGATGTACTCGGTTCGGAACTGGAGGCTCTCCTCAAGCAAGCGGAGCGCGGTTTCGGTTTGGCGGTCTTCCTTCGATTCGAACCGGCTCGCATCCATCTGGAGGAACACGGGCTCTTCTCCCCAATCCGTGGCCGCAAGATTGCGCAGAGTTTGTTCCCGCACGATTTGCCGCTCTGCGCAGGAGATCATGCAGGCTTTGATCGTCACTGGAGGCCCAACGGCTTTTCTCACTCGAGTGTCCACAGTGGGTCGATACCGGCTGGAGCGACCATCCCAGCGGTTCTGTAACTTCCGCACAAACTGGCGGCAGTCGTCTTCAAACCGAAAATCCTCTACGACCTTGTTCCTCAAAAACAGATTCCATTTGTCCGTATTCCGGTGCTGGAAGAGGCGATTGCCGCAGAAATCGTGCTGGCACATCGTTCCCACTAAACTGCGGATGGGGTTATCGACAAACCCATAAGACTTTTTCACCCTGTGGAAGGCGAGGTGAAAGGTCTCCTTGTCTCCATGGAGATGTTGATAGTAGAAGTCAGACTGCTCGTTAAACCACAGCGCTAGACGCAGCGCTTGCCAGCACCGTTCCTTGTCCACAACGATCTGGCCGCTCTCAAACTCCGGTCCTGGGGGCCGCTCGAGGCCACAGCTCTCCCAGATCACGCCGGACTTCTCAAGCTGGCCGTAGTCCGGCCAGAAGATTGCACCGGTCTCTTGGTATTGCGGCGTCTCAAACAAATACTCCGGGTTGGCTACCGGCACGTTGTCGGCGTCCAGGAACAAGACCTCGCGAAATGGAGAGTGAAGGATGGCGTAGGGCTTGAGTTGCCAGCCGCCAAGCCTTCGCACTGGATGCTGCTTGGCAACTGCAAGGCCATCCACGCACTCAACACACAGAGGCCGGAGGAGCGACTTCATCTCCTCATCCATCTCCGCCTCGCCCAAATGCCAGACTTGGATGGGTAGCCTACAGCCATGCTTTCTCAGCATGTTGATGCAGACCCATGCATTCGTGAAATACCTGGTTCCGCCAGCGCAGATCACGATGCCTCGACCGGCGAAGCTGCCGGGATAACCAGGAGTGGCGCGAATGAACTGCTCACAAGCGATCCGCGCATTGTGGAGCGTTAGCGGTGCGTTATCGTAGTCATTTTCTCTGCTGGCCGCAATACCCCTCCGGGCGTTCCGATACTGTGCGGCCGTCAGATACTTGTGCATCTCTCCGCGATAGTACAGTTCAATCCGGCGGATGACTTCTGCCGACGCGATCAAGTCCATGCAGCGGGGCAGGCCCTTTCTCACATTCACGCAGAGCAGGTCCGGCTTGTCCCGTTCGTCCCCATCGCCCAGCGCCACTGTTCTCGCCTTCCAGCATCCCCCAGCCGACGCACAAGGCAAGGCCCCGTTTGTGGCGATGAATTGATGGTCGGGATACGCTTCCCAGTGTGCCGGTTCGCGTCCGCCGGCGATCACCACGCAAGGCCGACTGCAGGCGGAATCGCCTTTCACTTCTACCGCCGCCGCCAGGTGCATGAGCGCTGTGACTGGACAGAGCACGCCCTGTGCGTGATAGACTAACCGAATGAGTTCCCGGAGGTTCGTCCGGCCCCGAAGATCGATCACTCCTTTGAGCTTCGGGTGGTAATGCCCGACGGCGCCGACCTGGGCAAAGAGGATTTTCCCACGAAAATAATCCACGACCTCCTGGTAGCGGCGCGTCTCCCACCACTTGATCGTGATGTCATACTTTCCACCCGCCGCCACCAGCCAAAAGGGCGTCTCTTCGCCGGTGAGTTCATGCACCTGCGAGTACCAGAGTTTCTCCTGCGCGGAGAGATGAATGTCGCCTTTAAAGAGGGTCGGCTTGATCTTTAAACCCAGCCGCTCGTTGAGGAAGTCAATAAACCCGTGCAGGCAGTGATACGGAGCCTCATTGCACTGGTTGATGAGCGGGTAGGCGCATTCAATCACCTCCACGTCCGGGTCCTTCTCCGACAAAGGCGTCAGGTATGGGTTCTGTTCCCAAAGTTCTGGGCAGCACGTGCGCACGTCGGTCAGGAACTGACCCGGATAGGTGCGGTGCAAGTCACGCACTGCGGCTGTGAGCATCACGATGTCGCCGGGGGACAATCCGTTCTTGAGGAGGAGTTTCTTCATGGGTCTGGAAGCAAACGCGCGGTTGGGAAAATCGCGCCGACCGCCCCTCCACCCTCAAGCTAACCCGCGTGCTGGGGCCTCGTTTGGAGGCCGCAACCTCAAAACCTCCCTGCGGAGCGGCCGACGCAAATCTGACCGGGTGCCGGTTTGGACTTTAGGAGAAGGAAACGATGCCGTTTTTGATCCGTGCCGGATGCCCATTTGCGTTTTCAGTCCGAGCCTTGGCCACTGACTGGAACTGCCGCCGCAGCGCACCGCTGGGACTCGGCGTGTCATCATGCGGGCTGCTGCTCGGCGAGGGGCTTTCGCTTTCTTCCCCGCGCGGCGCCCGGCGCTTGGCTGGCTTTGGACTAAAACCCGGTTCGATCTTTGATGTTGGTTTTGGTGCTGTCAGGGTATTCATGTGGTTTGGTTTGTTGGCTAAAGC
Source organism: Verrucomicrobiota bacterium (assembly GCA_016209525.1). Lineage (GTDB taxonomy): Bacteria > Verrucomicrobiota > Verrucomicrobiia > Limisphaerales > SIBE01 > VHCZ01. Next base: position 16,519 of record JACQWK010000071.1, on the reverse strand, counting down.
GAATAATTCCGGCGCAAGCGCGCTTGATCTTCCAAATCTGCTGGCCCGCGCTTGGCGTTCTGGCTGCGCCGCAATCGCGCCAAAAGGTTCATCAGAATGTTGCGTTTGACCCCGATCATCTGCTCCGTCGGATGGGACCAGGCCATCGCACTTCGAACCAACCGATGGAACCGGTAGCGCAGCAACCGGCGCCATGCCTCACTTTTCTTGCCCATGTAATTCATGTTGCTAGCCGTACTTCTTTTCCAGCACTTTGATTTCCTTCTTGATCAGCCGGGACACCCGATGCTTGGCCAGATAAATGCGCGCCGCACTCATGTTCAGCGCCTCGGCGGCCTCGGCCGCAGTCAGTTCCTTGACCACACACAGATCGAACACCTGAAAGTGCTTTGGCTCCACCCGTTGTTTGACCCGCTCAATCGCCACCGCCACCACGTTCTTTTCCCAATCGTCATTCCAGACTAATGCCAGTCCGTCCCCTGCCGGGTCCGGCACCCGTTCAATCGTGGCGGTGCCGGTGGTTTCACTTCTGCGAACATCCGCGTGCATCCCCGGCTGGCGTTTGCGCAACTGATCCTTGATCCGCCAGCGCGTCAGGTTCAACAGCCACGTCTTAAACGAGCCCTTGGCCGGATCGTAGCGAAATCCCGGCATGTTCCGCGCCACGTCAATCACCGTTTCCTGGACCACGTCCTGCGCTTCGGCGTCCGTCAGCCCGGCTTTGCTGGCCGTGCTGTAAATCAACTTCCAGTAAGTGTCGAAGAACTCCTTCCACCCTTCCTGATCGTCCGCATTCCTGAGACGGCTCAAAAGCGTCTGCCGGGTTGGAATCAGTTCGCGTTCCTCTACCATCGCCCGCTGCAGGGTGGATACGGATGGCGCGGCCATTTCTTTCATAATTTTTTGCAGAAATCTTATCCACGTTGAGGGTGCAGTGGAACCCTCGGCAAGACAACGCTCAAGATCTCAAGATCACGTCGGCTTCGCAAGTTGTCGATTTTTTGCAAGATCGGCGCGCTTGATCCGTAACACCTTTGTCGTGTGAAGAGAGTTGACTGTTCCTGTGGTCCCGCGCTACCGACGGCCGGCGAATGGCCGGCCTTGCGGGACTTTGATGAGGTGGAGAACGCGGGCGTGGGAATTGGGTTTACCCCCGATTCCCACCTCAACTCGACCGATATGCCGGCCAGGATTCGAATTCTGCATCTGGAAGATGACCCACTGGACGGGGAGCTGGTGAGCCGATCGCTCCGCGCCGCAGGGATGGATTGCGAGATCCTCTGTGTCACCGGCCAGGACGACTTCCTGGCGGCGTTGGACGAGGGCGGCTTGCATCTGATTCTGGCCGATCATCGCCTGGCCGCCTTCGACGGAGCCACCGCGCTGGCGGCCTCGCTTGCCAAGCAGCCGTTGACCCCGTTCCTCTTTGTCACCGGATCGATCGGCGAAGAACAAGCCGTCGAAACCCTGAAGCTGGGCGCGACCGACTATGTGCTTAAAGACCGGCTCTCGCGGCTGGGGCCCGCGGCCCGTCGGGCTCTGGCCGCTGCGGCTGAGAAGCGCCAGCGGATGCTGGCCGAGGAGCAGATTCGCGAACAAGCCGCGCTCCTGGACCAGGCGCAGGACGCCATTTTCGTGTGCGATCTCCAAGATCGCATCTCCTACTGGAATCTCGGCGCCGAACGGATGTTCGGCTGGACGGCCCAGGAAGCACTCGGACAGAACGCCCTCGCGCTGCTGGCGCCTGAGCCGTCGGCCCATCTGACGGAGGCGAGCCAGAGGGTCCTGGAAACCGGCGAATGGCGCGGGGAATTGACGTTCACCGGCAAGGAGGCGCAGCCGGTCATTGTGGAAAGCCGTTGGACCTTGGTACGGAGCCCCGAGGGAAAGTTGAAATCCAAACTAATCGTCAACACCGACATCACCGACCGCAAGAAACTCCAAGCGCAGCTCCTGCGGTCCCAGCGCCTAGAGAGCGTCGGAACGCTCGCCGGGGGCATTGCGCACGATCTTAACAACGTCCTCGCCCCGATTCTCATGGCCACGCAACTGCTCCGCGCCAGATTAAGGGAACCGGGGGAGCTGAAGCTCCTCGACACGGTCGAAGCCAGCGCGCAGCGCGGCGCAGAGATGGTCAAACAAATTGTTTCCTTCGCACGGGGTGCCCATGGCGAACGCACCATTGTGCAGCTTCGTTCCCTGGTGAGGGACATGGTGAAAGTCGCCAGGGAAACATTCCCGCCGTCCATCCACCTCCGCACTCAACTGCCAAGTGATGTATGGACGATTTCCGGTGACGCCACGCAAATCTATCAGGTCTTGATGAATCTCTGCATCAATGCCAGAGACGCCATGCCCAGCGGCGGCACGCTGGGCATTGAATTGGAGAACGTGATTCTGGATGAGCCCTACGCCGCCATGCAGCCGGAAGCCAAACCCGGGCCCTATGTCAAGCTTTCGGTGATCGACACCGGCATTGGCGTCGCGCCGGGGATTCTGGACAAGATTTTTGAGCCGTTCTTCACGACCAAAGCCAATGGCAAAGGCAGCGGTCTTGGGCTCTCCACGGTCCGATCGATTGTGCAGAACCACGGCGGGTTTGTCACGGTGTCCAGTGCCCTAGGAACCGGCACCCGCTTCACCGTCCACCTGCCCGCAGCGGCTTCCCCCGAATCGCTGGAAACCAGGACCGAACAGCCTGACCTTCCCTTGTGCCAAGGGGAATTGGTGCTGGTCGTGGATGATGAACGCACGGTGCGCGAGATCACCAAGAGCGTCCTGGAGAATCACCTCTATCGTGTGCTCGTGGCCAGCGACGGAACGGAGGCCGTGGCTCTGTGCGCCGAACACCAGGCCGAAGTCAAGGTGGTCCTGACCGACATGGCCATGCCGTTCATGGATGGACCGGCCACGATCCGCGCGGTGCAGCGGCTCAATCCGGCGGCGAAAATCATCGCGGTGAGCGGCCTCCTGGAGGAAGGAAAGCTGGCGGAAATCCCCGACCGCCAGCGCATGGTTTTTCTGCAGAAGCCTTACACCACGGAGCAATTGTTATCCGCCCTGGATCGACTGCTCCACCATCGGTAGCCAACGCCTCCTGCGTGCCGCTTCCAAGTCTGACGGTCCCTATGTCCAGCCCTATCTCGGAGCTCTCACAACTCTACGGTGAAGCCTTTTTTGACAGGCATGTCCCGTGGCAGCAGGAATACGGGGCCGTGGCCGACATCCTGGCCAGTTCGATCCCATTTTCCTCGTCGCTGGATCTCGGCTGCGGCAGCGCAGGGCTTCTAGCCAGGTTGCATGACCTCGGCAAGGACGTTTGCGGCCTGGACGGTTCGTCCGCCGCGCTTGCGGCCACTCCCCAAACCATCCGACCCTTTGTTCGTCTCCAGGACTTGCGCAAACCCATCCGCCTGGGGCCATTTGATTTGGTCATCTGCACGGAAGTCGCCGAACATCTGAAGCCGCACTATGCAGACCGCTTGATTAAATCCATCTGTGTTAGCTCACGTGGCAGGGTGTTCTTCACCGCCGCAGTTCCCGGACAAGGTGGAATCGGGCATCTCAACGAGCAACCGCTTGGATACTGGGTGCAGAAGTTTCACGCGCAGGGTTACCAACTCGACGAAGCTCTCACGCTTTTGTTGCACCGCAAACTGTCCGCTGTCACCCGCCGTATCTGGTGGTTGGCCAGGAATGCAACGATCTTTGAGAGGATGCACGGTGGCAGAAAGGATGAGCGGCACGCGCGGAGGCCAGAGGGCAAGACCAGAAGATTCGTGCGACGGGAGATCGCTTCGCGCCAATCCCCAGAGGTTCTGGGGCTGGCAGGGGAGGGATCAATCGGATGAAGCTTTCAGAATTATCTCAGAGAGTTTTTTCCTGGGCACCGGTGCTCAAGGTGAGGGCGCAAGCGAAGCTCAATCCGAGCAAAGGCGAAGATCTTGTGAAAGAAACGCCCGTTTGGCACGTAGAAATGAACTGTGGTCTGCGGTTGGTCCCTCAAGACTACTGGGCGATGCGGACGAACACAGCAGATTGGCTAAAGACGACAAATGACACTCGACATTACGGCCTATGAAGAACTCCGAACTGCGAGCGCTTGCACAAGAAAAGGCTCGGATTGAAGCGCGGCTCGCGCGGATTAATAAGGCACTGCAACCTGGCGGAAGTTCCCATCCACAAGCGGCGTCCAGGTCCGCGAACGCGCTGGCAACCAAGAAACATCAGACCCTTGCCTTCCGGTGAGCGATCTCAAGTGCATGCAGCACCATGAAGAATCGGATCGTTCGTCAGGGTCTCAGATTCCTTGAGAAGGGCGGCGAACGCTTGCTCGTCGTTGCTTTCTGCGGGAACAACCGGCCACCCGAATTCGTGGAATTCCAGCAGAAGGTGTTCGCCCACTTCAACATTCCGATCAACCACCTGTTTGCTGATTTTCCCAATTGCAGCCATGGCGAGGGCATCGACCGATTCGTGGCAACGATCAACGACGGCTGCGATTATCTCCTCCTTTTTGATACCGACGCCTTGCCCCTCCGGCGGGATTTCATCGACATTGCCTACGACAAAATCCGGGACAAGCGCACCGTCTTTGGGGTTGCCCAACAATCCAATCACATTGCCGTCAATGGCACGGTCAACCATGTCTACGCTGGGCCGTGCGCGTTCGCCATTTCCCGCAAGATGTATATCGGCTTGGGCCGGCCAACATTTGCGGAGACGCCTCGGTCAGACTGCGCGGAGGAAATCACCTGGCGCGCTGAGGAGCTGGGCTACACGATCTGTCTCATGTTTCCCAGTCATGTGCACGAAAAGCGATGGCGGCTGGGCAACGGGCATCAGTTCGGGATCGGCACAACCTACGGCGATTGCGTGTTCCACGCCTTCGCGCAGGCGGAGGAAGAAAGCAAACAACTGTTCCTCCAAAAGTGTGAAGAGATTCTAAACCGATCCGCTTCGCGGAATGGCAAGAATCTGGCTCATCGGTGTGCAGAGACTTCGATACTCAAACCTTGATCAGCGGTTTCCTGAAGCGTCCTTGAGCGTTTCCGGGCGGCCTGCTCCTGGACTAATTGGATGCCGACCTTTATCGCAGGCTGACAATGACAGGCGGCGACCGAAACAGAACGGTTCGGGCGACAACGTTAAGGAGGTGAGGATGGTGCATCCTGCTGAACAACCGCCCGTCAAGCGAACGAGAGATTATGATTGGGAGAGAAGTAAGATTCGGGCAGCGGACGCCAAGGAGGTGAGGGTGGAGAACCCTGCTGAAGAAACGTACCGCCACCCGAATCAAAAATGTGGGTAATCTGTCGAGACCGCGCATGCGAGCGGGAAATGGCAAATGGAGCACTCCTGTGTGAGAAATTGAATGTGTCCTCAACTCGCATACGACTTCGACCTCCTACAAGGCAAACAGCTCCTTGTAGAACTAGGCAGCCCTTTACTCCGTCTGGATCGGTCTTGTCAAGCTCGAATTGACGCAAGTGTTGCAATAAAGTGCGAGAAGTGCCTTGACCAGTGATGCAGGCATGGTGTAGGTGTGCTGGCGTAAGACGAAGAGGAGGTGGGGATCATTACCTCACTTCTCATTCGATGGAATATTCATGGAAAAATCCACAACAAAAGGAACACGTACTAAGGTATGAAAGTGCTCAGATCATTCACAGCATTCCCCGCAGACCACCGGCGGAATTTCACTCGGACTCGCGGGAAGGAATGCTTCCGCTCATCCTGCAGTTCTCTCGTTTCAATAACTCAATCATCGCTCCGCAAGCTCCTGGCTATTCTGGGAATCGCTGCGGCCGTTCTGTTGCTTGGCACTCAGGCAGAAGCGGCCAATTACCTATGGTTCAAAACGACCAATGACAGCGATCTGACCTGGGCATACTCAACCAGCGACAGCGAACCTGCGACCGGCTGGTCAAGTAACATCGGAATGTCGCAATTCGATGCGACCTTCAAGCAAAAGCTGGCGGATTATCAGTACTCCGGCGGACTGAACGTACGGTTGGTAGGAGATGGTATCCGCACCTATACTACGGTGGGAATTGGCAATCTCGCGGGCGGGAACTACGCTATCCTGAACAACTATCCACTGCTCGATATCCGTGGCAAAGGAATCTATACCACAATCCTCAAGTTGAAGGATGCAGCGCCGGTCAGCACTTTTTTCAACTACGTCATCGAGCCCACGGGATATATCCAGAGATTTAGGCTCGCCAACCTCACGCTGAACTGCAACTGGAATGGACAATCAAGCCTGTGGAGTAGCCCCACCTACAGCTCCGGCTTCAAGACCGGCGGTTTGGCGGTCAAATGTGTGTACGAAGGCACCGTCGAATACGTCAAAGTTACCGACTTTGGCTCGAGCTCTAAGTGCACTCAGGCCGAGGCCTGCAATCAATCGCCTCCTTGCCAAGAAGTCAACGCGGCCGGAGTCGAGGCCTTTGGAATCAAAGTCGTAACCGGGAACTTTGACCAACCCCTCTACGAACCGCTGATTACAGTCCGCAATTGTGAGGTGACCGGATTCAGTCGGGTCAAGAATGGTTACTGCACAGGCATCGTCGTGGAAACCAGCGACCAAGAAGTAACGAACATAGCCGCCGGTTGTTCAGGAACACTCCAGGTCGGCCAGAAACGCCCCGTCGGTTGCAGAACGGATGGCCCCAATGGCACAGGTAACCCGGTTCGCATGGCGCTCGTGCAGGCAAATTATGTGACGTACCTCTTCCATGGGATCGCGTACGGCGTTGCGTCGTCAGAAAATGTCGATTTCATTGGCAATACCGCGACCTATTGCAAATCGGCCTTCAACTGCGACACGCGTCCTGCGCACCGGATTAAGCTTCTGAACAACTACTACTACAACACTTACACTGGAATCAATATTGGCGCGTGGGGCACTACCGCCGAATTCCGGGACTGGACGATTCAAGGAAACGAGATCTGGCTTGAAGGCAGATACTATAACGATTACCTGTGCGCAGCCCAAAGAAACCTCCTGGCCAACAAATGCATGTATCCTGAATCTGACATCCCGTGGGAACCGAGTTACTGCGTGAGACTCGCCGGAGGCACTGGAGGTCCGGGCCCCAACGATGCCATCAAAGTGACGTCAAATACGTTCTCAGGACACTGCTGCATCGGCACGTCGTTTAGTGGACCGGATGGATATCGTTGGTTCTATTTCGTATGGAGACCGGGCACTTCGGCCCCTGGGGATCCGCCGCAAGAGGCCTGCGTCAACGATCCCAATCCGGTGATCTCCGGGAACGCCGTCACGGCGAACCTGCAGAGTCTTCCGGGCGCTGGGAACGTCAATGTGTTAAGTGGCAGAATCACCTTCCCGTAGCTTAATCGGTCCGCCGCTAGCGATCATCCGCCAATAGAAGTGAATCGTCGGCTGTCGTGAGACTGCGCGCTTGCAGATGTGACCGCGCCGAGCGGCAGCCGGCGAGTCTACTTACAAGGCGAAAGTTTCGGCAGGCAACCTCCTTGAGCCTTCAGCGCCAATTCCACGCCGCCATATGCAGCCTCGCTCGGAAGCCAATCGCCTACGACAACATTGTTGATTTTAGCTGGCCCCAACTCTTAGCGGGGCTACCGGCAACTCCTGGGAGCCCGCGGCTCCAACCTATTGTTCCCTCGGTCGCCCCAACTCAATCGCGTGAGGGGGTTCGCAGTTCACCGACAACAGAAACAACTCGGCTGGTATCTTCGTTTAGATGAGGATTGCGCGATCGGATTTTTTTGAAATTCCATTTCATAATCGCGTGAGAGCGTGCTAACTTCTCGGCAACTCCTCTTCAACGCTGTGGCCCGCTATTGAGGAGGTAGCGGGTTATTTTCATGTGAATTGCACCCGCGGACATCCGTACATGTTCATCCAGCCAGACTCCTTGAAAGATCCCGCGTCTTCGTCGTTGGCGACCGAGAATCGGTAATCGGAGCTTGGGCGTGTATGTCAAGAGCAGAAGATACGTTTATGGGTGTAGCGAGCCACGCTTCACCGTGGCTCGTTACACGACGCCGGAAGACGGTGAGGTTGCGTGTTGCGTCGAGACCAAATCAGCGACCAGAATCGTTCAGACATTGGATGAAGACCGCAGAGCAACGAACAGCGGATCCTTTCTGCTGATTTTTGGACTAAGATGTCGCCCAGGGATCACAAATGTCGCTATTAGACCACAGATCGCGCTTGCCTACGAGTCAGGGGGAAGGCGCATGATGCCCCTTAACTTGGTGATGATGGATGAAAGTGACCGCAAGGGCTGATCATCACCTCTGATTCGAGCACGATTTGGAATTCCGGGAGCGGGGTTTTGTGGGAACACATCGACTTTTCGGGTTGTTGCGGCCTCTTCCTATTGCACCCTTCATCAGTGGCGGCATGCGTCGCAACCTCATGAAGGCTCTGCCGGCCTTGTTTTTTGGAGTCATGAATTTAACTCGGTCACTTTCACGCAAGTCCCAAAACCCTTCCTCGAATCCAGAATCACTGTATCGGGAGGTTTCTATGCAAGGAAAGATTCTCCGCATCGGAGTTGGACTGTCGGTCCTCATGGGCGTTTGCCTCCAGGCAGCCCCCGCTGATCGAGGGGCACTGGCCCGAGGGAACGACGAGGCGGAATATGACCAGCGACCCGAGAAAGGTCCGCACCACCGCCATTGGGATTTAGAGCGAGAGGTCATCAATGGAACCGGACAAAAGGTCAAAGAGCGTGTCCGCTACACTGAATTGCAAACAGGCCTGCACTATTTTGCCGATGGAGAATGGAAGCAATCGCAGGAGGTAATCGAACTCGAAGGCGGTGGCGCCGTGGCGAGACAGGGTCTTCACAAGGTGACTTTCAGTCCTAACATCAACACCCTCGGAGCGATTAAGCTGACGACGCCGGACGGAAAACGTTTGGAAAGTCATGTTTTGGCGCTCAGGTACTACGATCCTCAGAGCGGCAAGAGCGCGCTCATTTCGGCCGTGAAAGACAGCATTGGAGTCTTGATCCCGCCCAATACGATTGTTTACCGAGACGCTTTTGCCGACGTGAAGGCGGACATGCGTTATACCTACACCAAGGCTGGTTTCGAGCAGGACGTGATTTTGCTGGAAGCCATTCAGTCGCCCGTGGACTACGGATTGTCGAGGTCTGCCCGCCTGGAGGTGTTGACCGAGTTTGTGGATCCTCCCGAGCTGCGGAAACGAGAGTTGGTGCTGAAGCGAGGGCTCAAGAATCGGGACACGATGGTTGAACCGGATTTAATGGATGAGACGCTGGATTTTGGCGGCATGCGGATCACGATGGGAAAAGCGTTTGTCCTGAAGGCGGGAGAGGAACAAGCTGAAGACCCTCATGCACCCGACCTTCCCAAAACAGCCAAGCGCTGGACGAAATTGGAGGGGAGGGACTTCTTAATCGAGGCGGTTGAGTACGGAACGATCAAGGGCAGAATGGATCGCCTGCCGGCACCGGACCCAGCCAAAGCCAAACCCAAGAGGCAGGCGTCCCTCACGCCTGAACTCCCGAAAGCCCACGTGGCGGAGGCTCGCCAGGATGCGATTGAAGTGGCGAGCCTGCCGTACCGTAACGAGGGGTTGGTCCTGGATTACATCGTGGTCAGCAGCGCAATCAATTTCACGTTCGGCACGCAGAACTATGAAGTCACCGGCAACGTAGTGTTGAGTGGAGAAACGCGATACAGCAGCGGCAACGTCCTCGTTTACCGCGGCAAGACAATCTTCTTGGAAGGTCCGATGATCGCAACCACGACCAACGGCTGGTTCAGCGTCGCCGGAGACATCGACGGCGGCAGCCCGATTTATTCGGCCCCAGCCGGCCTGTTTTTTCATTACGTGGATGCCGGCACCGAGCTAAGGAACATGCGGATTGCGCAAGCGAAGTATGGGATTCGATACACCCATGTGCCAGGGAGCGGCTTTGTCCACACGCTCACCTATGTGCGGTTCGAAAACTGTGAGACGGCTGTTTTCGCCGAGAGTTCGAGCGTGGTGCTGACCAACGTGTTCATGTGCTCGGTGGCGACGCAGTACGCAGGAACCGGCTCGTACAGCATCACTCCTCTGGAGATACGAACCGACTGCAACACGTCGGGGTGCGTGGGATGCACCGTTCCGATCGGGGACGCGGTGGAAAACACATCGCTCACGTGGACCACCGGCGGAACCGGACCGTCCGGCTACTGGAGCGGCATCACCTATGGTCCCAGCAGTTTTAATCTCTACAACGATGGCGATGCCGCCAGGAGCGGGCCGATTGGTCATAGCCAATACGCCTACCTGCAAACGACCGTCGTCGGTCCCGGCACGCTGTCGTTCGATTGGAAAGTCATATCGGAGGAATACCATGATTTCTTCAGCTTTTGGATCAATGGAGTGAAAGCTTTCGAAGACTCCGGATGGAATTGGGCGTGGACGAATGCGACCTACGAACTGCTGGCTGGAAACAACACTCTCCGCTGGGAATATACGAAGGATGGCTCTGGAAGTTACGCCGATGATACGGCGTGGATTGACAAGATCATCTTCACCGGGCCGACTGTGGCGGCTCCTGTTCCGGTTCCTCCACCGGGAATCTTCTCCGCCGCGACGACGGTCTCGATTTCCACCGCAACGCCTGGCGCGTCGATCTACTACACCACGGACGGCACGGAACCGACGACCAGCTCGATTCTTTACAACGGTCCTTTCACTCTCAGTTCCTCGACGCTTTTGAAGGTCAAAGCATTTGGTTCGGGATTGAATCCGAGCACCATGGCCATCGGTTCTTATCTCATTGCTTCGGGAGGGGTCGTGGCTGCTCCATCCATCAGTCCGATGGGAGGAACTTACAGCCAGCCGGTGACGGTGACGCTTTCGACGACGACGACCGGCGCTTCGATCTACTACACGCTTGATGGGAGCTATCCGACGACCAGTTCGACTCTCTACACGGGCCCATTCAGCCTGACCGGCTACCTCCTGATGAAGGCCGAGGCAGTGAAGTCTGGTATGGCGGACAGCGAAGTGGTTTCGGCGTGGTTCAATGCGGCGGCGTACAACTCGGTCGCCGACGCCGTCGATAACCTCGACTTGACTTGGACGGTCGGAGGCGATGGCAACGGCGAACGGCAGACCTGGATTTCCAGTCCCAACGGACAAGGCGACTGCTTCCAGATGTGGGGGTATAGCTACGGGGTCAAGAATCTTGAAACCACCGTCCTCGGCCCCGGGGTGCTGAGCTTCGACTGGCGCGTGTCGTTCTCCAACCCAAGTTCGGAGTATTTGGCCCTTTTGGTGGACGGGGTCGATCTTGGCCGACTTATCGTCAATAATAGTTGGCGAAGCGAAGCGGTGACGATTTCGCCGGGCGTTCACCGAGTCCGCTGGGAATTCGCGCATTATTCGGGTTCCGGCTTTATCGACGCGGTGCAGTTTAGCGGCACCGCCAGCCCTCTGGCTGAGAAACCGCTGATCCTGGCGAGCCAGGCTGAGTGGGAGTGGCCTCAAGTCGTCACACTCACCACGCCCACCCTCGGCGCATCGCTGTATTATACCACGGATGGATCGATTCCAACGACAGGGTCAAGCTCCTACACCGGCCCCTTCTCGGCTTCTTTTTGGCCGACAGTTCGCGCACGCGCGGTCAAGTCCGGGATGGCCGACAGCCCCATAGCCGCGTCGATCACCTATGGCGGCGGTGGCGGAGGAGGAAGCACAGTCCTGGATGGGCTGGACTGCTTGAGCGGCACGCTGATCAGCGCCGGGGCCTGGTCGTGGCTCGGAGGGACGTCCGCCCCAGGCTCGGATGGGGATTGTGCCGCTTCTGGCAACCATTCAGACGAAAGTTACTCGTCCATGGTAATCGATGTCGTGGGGCCGGGAACGGTGAGCTTCTATTGGCGGGCATCTTCGGAAGATTCGGAGGAGGGGTGGGATTACATGAGCTTCTATCTCGACGGCGTGGAAAGAAATTACATCTCCGGGGAGACCGGTTGGTATCCGCAAAGCTACTCCATCGGTTCCGGCACGCATCGCCTCGAATGGAGATACACCAAAGATTACGATGGTTCGGCGGGAGCTGATCGAGGCTACGTGGACTTGCTGAGATTGGGAACGGTCTCGACGCCCACGATCAGTCCAAGCGGCGGAACATACACCAGCCCCGTCTCGGTGACCTTGTCGTCCGGGACCAGCGGGGCCTCGATCTATTACACGACGATAGGCGCCGAGCCCAACACCAGCTCCTTGCTCTACACGGGGTCGTTTTCTTTGCCTTACACGGCGACGATCAAGGCCAAAGCGTTCAAATCCGGTTATTACGACAGCGCCACGGCCTCGGCCAGTTTCACGATCAACCAGTCGCAAGGTCCGACCGACAGCGACAGCGATGGCCTGCCGGACAGTTGGGAGCAGCAATTCTTCGGCAACCTCGCTCAAACCGGCGGGGGCGACTGGGATGCGGATGGTCTGTCGAACCTTCAGGAATACCAGCAGGGGAGTAATCCGGTGGCCAGCTCTTCGCTGCAGGTTTTCACTCCGTTGAAATAGGGAAAGATCAAGTCGAGTTCAGATTTCAAGCCAAGGGAAGAATTATGAAGAATGGCATTCCCGGCCTCAGCGCCGGACTGAAAAATCAGACCTCAGAACAGCAGAACGTTCGGTCGTGTCCTAATTTCAACGTGGTGGATGCGCCGCTGCCGCGGCGCACGGCGGCGCGGCAGCACCGCCGCCACCAAATTAAGACACTGCCGAACATTCACATCGGGCGACATCACCGATTCAATTCCCGCACTTCTTCGTTCTCTTCGTTGCCTTCTGTTCGGAAAACAGAAGGAATCGAAGGTAACGGAGAGGGCAAAGAATGGATTTCACTTTCCCCATTCGAACTTGATCCACATAGCCTTTTCGTGAGTTCTGAAGATGTGTGGCGCGGGCAATCTGTCCACTCCGGTTGGCGGCCTGCCGAGCGGAACAGGCTGGGAGCCTATGCCACCCAAACCGGATTTCTCAGACAGGCTCTCACGGGCCTGGTGGCATTGTTGGGATTGGCCGTGACATCCCTCAATACGCCGTGCAAGGCAGAAGCATTCGTTCACGCATCCGGCGGGTTCCTGCAAGTCCGCCAAGGGGCCGAAGATGAAGCGTGTTTGGAAGCTTTTAATGGCGCCGCCGGAAAGAGAGTTGCCCTGCCCACACTGGCCGCCGACACGCTGGCGCAACAACAGAGCACCAACTACATCCAGGTCTTTCCGGTTGGCGCCGACGAGTGCGGCACCTGCGCCTATACCATCAAGGTCACGGTCAAAGGCCGGCTTCCTGTCGTCAGCTCCACGACTGGAGCTCGCATTTCCGTCCAAGACCGGCCCGTGATCATTGCCGAAGCGACCAGTCCGGCCAACGGTCTGGAAAGCGAACGGACGGCCAGCGTGGTGGTTGGGATTCGAACCGGGGAACCACTGAAGCTGGACATCAATGCCTTTGCGGTCTATCCGGGAAATTGGGCGCCGGGCCACTCGGAAGAGGCGTGGGCCGAAATCGTGGACGTGGTGGTGGAAAACTACCGGATCACCGCGCTTCCTAACGGTGAGCCCTGTTGCGGGGAGACGGTCCCAGAGATCGCGGACATTATTGCGCCCCGAGTGAATGTCGGATTGGCCGGATCGTTTCTCGCATCGACACGCGCCAAAGTGCAGGGAACCACTCGGATCATGGCCGAGACGCCTTCCAGCGGCATTGCCAAGTCCAAGTCGGTTTATTTTCGGCATCAAGCCGAAGGATTCGAATTGATCTGGTCCGCCGGAGCATCGCCGGCGGAGCACGCGCTTCGTCAGATCAAAGGCACCGACGGTTTAGTCGATATCAGTACGATCAGCGCCTACAAGTATCAGATGAAACGCTACGCCGCTTCGAGCATTGGCCAAAAGGCCGATGGGGTCTATCAGCTCTCCGGCAGTCCGCTGAAAACGGTCACCGTCCATAATCCCGACGAATCTCCCACGACCTACAATCGGCTCAACATCATCGAGACGGGCGACTCGGGGAGCATCACTAACGCATATGTCTGGTCCGACGCCAATCAAGGCTGGACCGCGACCAAAGGCAACGGCCTGTCCACCGAACGCCAAATCACCACCTGGACCAACAACAACACGCTCCGCACCGATACGAAGGAGGTCTTCGGGACAAACAGTGTCGTCGTCAGCCGAGTGGTGAACCAATCCCAGGTTTTCACTTGGGCAACTCCCACCGTCACCAACATCGTCAACCCCGGTAACAGCCAGCCCAGGAGTTACTCCTACTGGATCAACCCGACTGACCAGGGCTATCGGCGAATCCGGGAAATCAACTATCCGAGCGGAGACTGGAAATTGAGCGAGTACACCAACGGCCGTCCGGTCATTCTCAGGTCGGCCTTTCTCAACCAGCCTTCCACCAACGCGACCGGCCTCATTCGGCACACGCAGTACGATTACACGCCCTTGACGGCGGAGGATTCCGGCTCGGATACCAACACGCCGCGCACGATCGTCGGCTATTTGCGGAACGTGGAAATCTCCCGAAAGTACCTGATTTTGAAACCGCATGAGAAACAAGAAATCCAGTGCCAAACGCCCCTGGCGGCGTGGAACGCGGCCGACAACCTCGCCACCATCACCAAGTTTTACGAAAGCGGCGCCTTCAGCAACCAACTCAAGTCAATCAAGGCGCCCGATGGCACTCTGACGGTTTATGAATACGAGACCAACGCCACACAGAAGATCGAACGCGTTTCGCGCGGCCAGCCTAATGCCGGCGAAACGGCCGTGATCGACGGCACGCTGACGGTCACGACCAAAGGCGTTTCCGGCCAGATGCTCCAGCGGACCTTATCCGATATCATCTCCGGAGCGATTCTCGAACAGACGGCCTACACCAACTTCGATTCGTGGAACCGGCCCCAACTCATCACTTACCTCGACGGCACCTCCGAGACCAAGACCTACGTGTGTTGCGGCGCCGAAACCGAGAAGGTGCAATGGGAAACCGACCGCGACGGGACCCGGACCGATTACACCTACGACGATTTGAAACGGCTCAAGACCGTCGCCCGCCACGGAATCACGAACCTTTTCGAGTACGACGCCGCTGGCCGGGTTCTGCTTCTCAAACGGCAGGGCACGGACAGCGCTTGGATGACCCTCAAACAAGCCAGCTATGATTTGGCCGGCAAGCTCCAATACGAAACCAACGCCTTGGGCGGTGTGACCGCCTACGCCGAATCCACCAATCCCACCACCGGCGAGACGACCAAAACGATCACTTACGACTCTGGCGGGACCGGCGGCACGCGGATCGAGCTCTACGCGCGCGATGGTTCGCTCTTGAAGGTGACCGGCACGGCCGCCCGCCCGGTGCGTTACGAATATGGCACCAATTCCATCAGCGGGGTGATCCGGTCCTACACCAAGGAAATCAAACTGGACGCCAGCGGCAACGACACCGCCGAATGGACCCTGACCTACAAGGACATGCTGGGGCGCGATTTCTTGACCGTCTATGCCGCCGCCTCAGAGCCGTATCCCTTCAAGCGCTCCTTTTACAACAACAAGGGCCAACTCTGGAAACAGGCCGATCCGGACGGCGTGACCACCCTTTACGGCTACAACGCCAAGGGCGAGCTGGAATACACCGCCCTCGATGTGAACCGCAACGATTTTATCGACTTGAACGGGCCGGACCGGATCACGCGCACGTTCTCCGATGTCATCTCCAATTACGGGACGATGGTGCGGCGGACGCGCGCTTACGTTTGGGGGACCAATTACGTGGATTCGGCCACGCTCCAGAGCACCGTGGAAACCTCGGCCAGTGGGTTGTCGAGCTGGAGCACGACCTTCGGACTGACGACTCGAACCGAAACGGTCTATGGCGCCAACGGGATTCGCACGGTGACGGTGGTCGCGCCTGACAATTCTTTAGTCGTCAGCGAGCATCAGTATGGCCGGTTGCAGTCGGTGACGCGCAAAGATTCGACCGGGGCGCAGATGGGCCGGACGACCTATGCCTACGATGCGCACGGCCGGCAATGGACCGTGACCGATGCGCGTACCGGCGCGACGACTTACGGCTACAACAACGCCGATCAAGAGACGACGGTGACGACGCCGGTGCCGGGCAGCGGCTACAGCGCGCAAACCACAACGACCTACTACAACAACCTGCTCCAAGCCTGGAAGGTCGTGCAGCCCGACGGCGCCACCCTCACCAACGAGTATTACCTGACCGGCGATTTGAAGAAGACTTTCGGCGCGCGGACTTATCCGGTCGAATACACCTACGATCCGCAAGGGCGCGTGAAGACCTTGAAGACGTGGCAGAGTTCCAGCACCCCGGTCACGACGTGGGTCTATGACGCGTATCGCGGCTTCCCGCTGCGCCAGGAGTATGACGGCGCGCTCGGCGCGACCAACACTTACAAGGCTTCGGGGCGGTTGGCGACGCGGACTTGGGCGCGGGGGATCGTCTGCACCTACG
>JACQWK010000701.1 GCA_016209525.1 Verrucomicrobiota bacterium | reverse complement strand
GCTCGTCGCTCGCGCCTAGCCTCCGCCAAAATCCCCTGGCCGCGAACGTCATCGTATTTCTATTCATGACCACTAAGCGCCGGCCAATCGCTCGCCTCTCCTTCGATCACTCGGAGTCATCTGAATGCCGGCCGTGCGGGCCAATTCTCGGTGAATGCGCGCAACGCGCTCAATTTGACCTTTCGCCGGAAATCGTTCGTAAAAACCATCGCTGCGGAAAGCGCGGGCTTGGTCGGCCCAAGGCAGCAACCGTTGGCGCCATCGCTCAACCCGGCCATCCTCTGGATTCGCATCTTGCATCGCCAGATCACCGCAGACGCGCATCATTGCTTTCAGGGTCACGGGTTTTGTCACCATGTAATTGGCGTTTCCCCAGGTCTCGCCCCAGACTTGCTCGGCCGCCTTCAGGAAGTCTCGCGCCATGGCGTAGTACCGGCCCGCGCCCCGGCGATCCGCGCCCTCGGCTTCAATTTTTGGCCACGCCAGTTTGACCCAGCGATGGATTTCATTGAACAACTCCGCCTGGAGAATCCATTTCTCTTGTTTGCTTCGGCCTCCGAGCCGGTTGATCCGGTAGCGGAGCGGACTGTCGCCCTCGCTGTAAAGCATCTCTCCAATCTGCGCGGCAAAACGGCGGTCCGGTGCCGCCCATGACACCCGCTCGTACAGGTCCACCAAATGGCTTTTATTGATCCGCGTCGGCGTCGAATTGATGATCACGAACATCTCCGTGGCGAAGTCTTCGCTGCGTCCGTCGAAAATCACGCACGGCACGTGGATATGCTTTGCTTCGTCGGGATGGGTGCGCTCGTAAAAGTGGAGCGCCGCCAGCCGGTGCTGCCCGTCAATGATGAGGAATTTCTCCTCCGGCTGCTGGAGTTTGCCGATACCGCTGCCGTCGGTCCACGCTTCAAATCGAAGCTTTTGAGGCGTGAACAAAAGCACGGTCCCGGGAATCGGAGGTTGCGTCACCGCGGTCTCATAGAAATTTCGGATGGACCGCACCTTCGACCGGGAGAGGGTCCGCTGGAACGCTTTTTCACTCCGCTCAATCCGGGAGATGAATTGGGCGACATCGTCCTCTTCCGGCACCGCGTCCGGTTGGATCGCTTCGCCCTGTTCGTCATAGAAGCGGCTGATGAACCGCACCTGGGTCAACAGGGCTTCCGATGGGTAGGCGACAAAATAGAAAACCGCGTCCTTCTGGCGAATTTGTGTGGCAAGCATAAACGGCCTTTCGCTGATTCGATTTTCTGGTCCAACCGAACTTCCCTAGATAATCCGCCGGAGCCGATAAAGACAAGCGTCACTTCAGCAATTCTTATTTTGACGACAGGCACGACCTGCGACCCGCTTGTAGTCCCGGCTTTAGCCGGTTTTCTCGCGCTGGCCGGCTAAAGCCGGGACTACATACGGGCGATAATGAGAATTGCTGGGATCACTTAGCCGAATAGGACTGTGCCGCTCCAGCCTCGGTCACCGCCGCTTCTCTCTCCCGAGGGCGAATCTTTCGCACCAGATCGTCGAAAACGGTATAAACCACGGGAATTATGATCAGCGTCAGGAATGTGCTCGTCATCATGCCGCCCACCACCGCCACGCCCATGGGCCGCCGACTCTCGGCTCCGGCGCCAAATCCAATGGCGATCGGCAAAATGCCGGCCACCGTCGAAAAGGCCGTCATCAAGATTGGGCGCAGCCGGACGATGCCCGCCTCGATCATGGCTTGATGCGCCTCGACGCCTTTGGCCCGCCTTTGATTGGCGTACTCGACCAACAAAATTGAGTTCTTCGTCACCAGTCCGATCAACAGCACGAGACCGATCTGGCTAAACAAATTGATGTTCATGGCTGGAATCGGCGGATAGAATCCTGCCTTTCCTCCCAGGTCGAGCAGCAACAGCAAACCGAACGCGCCAATGCCCGCCAGCGGCACCGCCAGCATCACGGTCAACGGGTGCACCAAACTCTCGAATTGCGCCGCCAGCGTCATATAGACAATCACGGCGGCTAGGCCGAGCACCCACCACACCTCGTTGCTCGTGTCGCGGAGGTTTTTGGCGTCGCCGCCCCAGGCGTAGAGGAAGCCCGGCGGCAAGTCTTTAGCCAGCATCGACTCCACTTCTTGAACGACCGTTCCGATGGGCACCGTACCCGGAGAGGCCGTGATGCTCGCGCTGCGGAGGCGGCCGTAGTGGTTGATGGAGTTGGGCGCCGCGCCCTGTGTGTGCGTCACGAGGCTGCTCAGTTGAATCAATTCGCCTTTGTTGTTCCGAACAAAAATCCGGTCCAAAGACTGCGGCGTCAGGCGCGATTGGCGTTCGAGCTGCGCAATCACGTCGTATTCCTTCCCCGCCACCTTGATTCGGCTTAAATCCAGCCCGCCAAAGAGGATTTGCATCGTGCGCGAAATGTCTTCGATGCTGACTCCGAGCGTGGCGGCGCGGCTGCGTTCGATGTTCACCCGGAGTTCCGGTTTATCCACCTCGAAACTGACGCGAACATTGCGGAGATTGTTCATGCCGCGAATCTTGTTTGCGAAGTCTTGAGCCACCCTGTTCAGGGCGTTCAAATCCTGGTTCTGCAAGATCAGCTCAAAGGGGGAATCCCGGAAGCTCACTTCAATGGCTTTGGGCAGATTGGCGATGGCGAGTCCGCCCTCGACCTCGGCAAAAAAGCGCTGCGACACGCCGCCCGGACCATAGACAATCTGTTGGACCGAACGCCGGCGCTCCCCTTTGTCTTTGAACGTGACAAACACGATGCCGAAATTCGCCTGGCCCGGCCCGGCGAATCCCGGCGCCACCATCGCTCCGTAGCTGGAGACCTCCGGAAGCGCGCCCACGATTCGCTCCGCTTTGTGCAGTTGGCGGTCCGTGAACTCGCTGGTCGAACCATTGGGCGTCATCACCATGCAAAACATTCGGCTCTTGTCCTCTTGAGGCAAGAAATCCTGCTCCAACGCGCGATAAGCGACGATCATCAGTGCCACCGCTCCGAGCGCCACGAGCACCACCGACGGCCGATGTCGAAGCGCACCCTTCAAAAGCCGTCCGTAGGCGTCGGCCAAGCCGTCGAAGGCGCGGCCGAAGAAGTTGAATATCGGTCCGTGCTTCACGCCCTCCAGCGACTTGAGCACGCGCGGACACATCGCCGGCGAGAGCGTCAGCGCCACAAAGGCCGAAATGGTGACAGCCCCGGCTACAGCGACCGCGAACTCGATGAACAAGCGGCCCGTCGTGCTTTTCTGAAACGCGAGCGGAGCGAACACCGCGACCAATGAAATGGTGATCGCGATCACGGCAAAGCTGATTTCCTCCATCGCCCGAATGGCCGCCTGCATCGGCGGCATGCCCTCTTCGATGTGCCGGTACACGGCTTCCAGCACCACAATGGCGTCATCGACCACAATGCCGATGCTCAGGACCAACGCCAGCATCGTTAGAATGTTCACCGAGTACCCGAAGCCGTAGAGAATGGCAAACGTCCCGACGATCGAGACCGGGATCGCGACAGAAGGAATGATGGTCGAGCGAAAATTGCGCAGGAACACAAAAATGATCAAAACGACAAGCGCGAAGGCGATGCCGAGCGTCTCCCACACTTCGATAATCGCTTTCTCCACGTACACGCTGGAATCGTAGCCGACCCACAGATCGGTCCCTTGGGGCAGGGTGGACTTGATCGCGGCGATCTCGGCCTTGATCGCCTTGGCCACAGCGACCGTGTTGGCTTTAGCTTGCTTGACGACGCCGAGGAAAATGCAGGGCTTGCCTCCCGCGCGGGCGATGGTGCGGTAGTCTTCGACGCCTTCCTCGGCGTAGCCGATGTCCCGCAAACGGACTAACGTCGTGCCTTCGCTTCGCAGCACAAGGTTGTTGAACTCTTCGGCGGTCTTGAGTTCGCCGCGGGTCTGGATGGTCATTTCGCGGTCTAGATTCTCGACCCGGCCGCTGGGCAATTCGATGTTCTGTTCCCGCAGGGCGCGCGCCAGATCGAGGACCGTGACACGCCGCGCCGCCATCTTCTCCGAGTCCAACCAGAGCCGCATGGCAAATCGTTTCTCGCCGCCGATGAACACGGAGGACACTCCTTGGATGCCTTGGAACCGCGGCTTGATCTGACGCTCGGCCAGAGTGGTCATCTCGACCGGCGAATAGCGGTCGCTGTTCATGTTCACCCAAAGAATCGGCTGCGCGTCGGAATCCTGTTTGGCAATGATCGGCTCACGGATGTCCTGCGGCAACCGGCCCCGCACGCGCGAAACGCGGTCGCGCACATCTTGCGCCGCGATGTCGATGTCGCGCGAGAGGTCGAACTCGATCGTGATGTTGCTGGCGCCTTCGCGGCTTTCGCTGCGGAGAGTCTTGATGCCTTCGATATTGTTGATCGCCTCCTCCAGGCGCTCGGTGACTTCGGTCTCGACCACTTGGGCGTTGGCGCCTGGATACACCGTGCTGACCGAGACGATGGGCGGATCGATGTCCGGAAGCTCACGAACCGGCATGCGCGACAAACCGATCAGGCCAAAGAGCACCAGCACCAGATTCATCATGCTGGCCATAATCGGTCGTTGTATGGAAACGCGGGACAGAACCATATCAAACTTGGCGGCGATTACCGTAGCCGCCGACTTGAGGAGGCGGATTCTGAATGTGTCCCGTGGTCCGCCTCGTTACCTCGGCGGCTACCAAAACGTGTTCCAACCGCAGCGAACTTTGCATGAACAAGGACATAAGTGCTTGCGGCTGCCCGACAATCAACTTTGGGTATAAGGAGCTGCCGACTCCGGCGGCGCGAGGGTTACTGGCGCCCCCGGCCGAAGTTTCTGAATGCCTTCAACCACGACCTTTTCCCCGGCGCTCAAGCCTTTCACAATTTCCGCCTTGCCCGGCAACCGATAGCCGACTTCGACCGGCCGCATCTGGGCGGCACCCTTTTCATCCACCACGAACACAGAAAAACGGTCCCCGTCGCTCATCAAGGCTGGTTCAGGGATGACGATGGCAGCGTCGCGGACCTGGACCGTGAGTTCCAGGCTGGCAAACATGCCGCCTCGCAATTTTCCGTCCGGATTGGCGATCCGCGCCTTCACCAGGGCCGTGCGGGTGCTTTCCTCGATCTGGGGAGAAATGAAATAGACCTCTCCCCGGAACTTTTCGTTTGGATAGGCGGCCACGGCGAATTCCAGGGTCTGGCCGATTTGAACTTGGCGGAGATACTTCTCCGGGACTTTCATCTCGACCTTGACGGTGTCCAAATCCACCAGCCACGTGAGGATCGTATTACGCGAGATGACCTGACCGGGGCTGACCTGGCGAGCACCGACGATGCCGCTGAACGGCGCATAGAGGCGGGCGTCTTTGAGTTGGCGCCGCTTCAATTCCAACGCCGCTTGGTTGACCTCGAACGTCGAGGCGGTTTGATCGAAGTCCTGCTGCGAAATCAGTTTGTCGTGAAAGAGCTGTTTGGCCCGCTCGTGGTTGGCCTGGCTGAGCTTGAGGTTGGCTTCGGACTCGGCCACCGACGCGGCGAATTTCGATTCGTCGAGCTTTAGGAGCATCTGCCCTTTGTTCACGCGCAGGCCCTCGGAAAACTGGATATCCTCCACGATCCCGTCCGTCTCGGCCTTGATCTCGACGCTCTCATTCGGCGCCAGCGTGGCTGTCTGCGAAAGGGTCTCGGATAGCGGCTGCATTTTGGCTTCGACGGCAATAACGCGCACCGGCGGCATTTGGTTTTGGCCGCCCGCGGCCTTTTTCGTGCAGCCGGTCTGCAGGACCAGACTGGCCGACAAGATTGCGATCGTGGTGACCGTAGCGCAGATTCTCAATCTATCAGTATCGCCTGACATTCTCTGGATTGATTTCACCTAGGACTTTCTTTTCTTCCACAGTCTGACCGCTCTTTTACCGGCCGCTCCTTCGAGGAAGAGCGCGACGATGCGCTCCGCCGTCCGCCGGTTCAAAGTGTCGTCCGGGCGGAAGAACTGTCCCATCACATACATATTGATCAGGCCGTAAATCGACAGGGTGAGCTCCTGGCTGGCAAAGCGCCGGTTCAACACACCTTGCGCCAAGCCCTGTTTAATCAGCGAATGCATGAATTCGAAATTGCGCATGCATTTGTCTAAGTAGCGAATTTCCGGCGGGACTTCTCCGGGCGCGGCGAAGGCGGTGGAAAAGGCCAAGCGCACCCAATCGCGGTGCCCCTTCAAGAACCCGAAAAGCGCCGTGATCACTTCCGCGAGCTTTTCCGGCAGCGCGGCACAGCGCGCGGCGGCTGTCTGCATGAGCCGCAACCGCTCGTCGTGCGCTTCGTCCAGCAGCGCCTGATACAAACCAGCCTTGTTCGGAAAATAATAATAGAGCGTGGGCTTGGTCACCTCGGCTGCATCCACGATGTCTTGCACCGAAGTTCCCGCGTAACCGCAGGCCGCGAATTTTTTCAGCGCAGCCCGCAAAATTTGTTGTCGTGTCGCTGCGTTCGTTTTCAAAAGCTACCGAACGGTAGGTAAGTGGCGCCAGGCCGTCAAATCGAATTGTGCCCTTTGTCGTCTTGCGGGCGCATCTCCGAATGAGGACGGGAGTTGGTGCCGTCGTAGCGCGGTGAGACCGCAATCGAAACGGCGCGCGGCCTTCCAGGCCGCAGCGGCCCCAAAAGGACAGGGGAGCACGAAATTCTCCTGCGGCGGCTTCCAGATGCACCCGCTGCGGCCTGGAAGGCCGCGCGCCGGAAAAATCGTCGCGGCCTGCGACGATTCCGGACGATACGGATCGAGTGCGAGTCTGCGCTATGCCTTCGGGTAACCGCCGTGGAGCATCCTCATTCAGAGATGCGCTCACTCCTCAACGGGAATCGGGCCGAGCCACGGAGGGGCGCCAGAGAGTAGCCCGCAGCGCAAGCGGTGGGATAACCGAACGCGAGTGTCAAAGCCCCGGAGGGGCGACAGCAACGAGATTAGGTTCCCCTTGGTGAATTCCCTCCAGCCATTCTCTCCATGAACCGTCGGTTCGTAGCCGCCGAGGTGACGAGGCGGACAGCGCGTTTTATGCGGAAATCCGCCTCCTTATCTCGGCGGCTACGGTTCAAGGTTCCAATTCCAGTAACTGCGAATATTGAAGCAGGGTAAGCGCCGCGCTCCGAATGAATCCGAGGCAAGGGTCGCGGTGGTGCTAAGCACTCCGGTCGGCCGATCCGGTTTCGGCGGCGCCGCCAGCCAGTTTGCTCTTTCGAACGCCGTAGAGGAAGTAAATGACGATGCCGATCAGAAACCAGACCAGCAACCGCACCCAGGTGGTCAAGGGCAGGGAGAGCATCAAGCCCAGCGATGAGAAGGCGCCCATCGGCGCCACGAACCACACCCAGGGGGTCTTGAATTTCCGCGGCAAATCAGGCTCGCGGACGCGCAAGACGAGCACGCCGATCGAAACAATCACGAAGGCCAACAAGGTGCCGATGTTGCAGAGATTCCCGGCGTCCCGCACGGGCATCACCCCTCCGAAAAACGCCACGACGATGCCGGTGGCGATGGTGATCAACCAAGGCGTTTTAAAGCGCGGGTGCACGCGGCTCACGAATTCAGGCAACAAACCGTCTCTGGACATCGTCCAGAAGACCCGGGTCTGTCCCAGCATCATGACGAGGATCACCGAGGACAGGCCGGCAATCGCGCCCAGTTTGATGATGCGCGACATCCAGCCCATTCCCGCTTGGTCCGCGGCCTTGGCAATGGGTTCCGGAACGTCGAGTTGCTGATAAGGAACGACCCCGGTCGCGATCGCGGAGACAATGATGTAGAGCACGGTGCAAACCAGCAGAGAACCGAGAATGCCGATGGGCATGTCACGCTGTGGATTTTTCGCTTCCTGGGCCGCGGTGCTGACCGCGTCAAATCCGATGTAGGCAAAGAACACCAGGCTGGCGCCTCGCATCACCCCAGACCAGCCGAACTCGCCCCAAGTTCCGTTGTTCGGCGGAATGAACGGCTGCCAATTCGCCGGGTTGATCGCTTGAAATGCGCAAACGATGAACAAGAGCACCACGGCCACCTTCACGACGACGATGATGTTGTTGAACCCCGCGGATTCCCGGATACCGATGACCAACAGAAGCGTGACAATCGCCACGATGATCACGGCGGGGAGGTTGAATACCGCCAGGGCGTGCGGCAGGCTGCCGGGGTCCGTTCCGAGGGCACGGATTTGGTCGGACAACCCGGCGCTGAGGGCCGTCCAGCCCGCTCGGGCTTTCAAGGCCGCCGCCAGCGCGGTTGGGATCTCAATCAGATCGGTCCCCCGCGCGGCCGAGAGCTCCGGGGGAAAATGAATATTGAAATCCCGGAGGAGCGAAACGACATAACCTGACCAGCCGACAGACACCGTGATCGCTCCGACCGCGTACTCCAGCACGAGGTCCCAGCCGATGATCCAGGCGAACAACTCGCCGAGCGTGGCGTAGCCGTAGGTGTAAGCACTCCCCGACATCGGCACCAGAGAAGCGAATTCGCTGTAGCACAGCGCGGCAAACGCTGAGACGATCCCCGCCAGCACGAAGGAAAGCACCACCGCCGGGCCGGAGTTCATTGCCGCGGCCGTTCCGGTCAGCACGAAAATCCCGGTTCCGATGATGGCGCCGACGCCCAGAGCCGTGAGATTGAGCGGTCCTAAGGCCCGTTTCAAACTCTGGTCGGTTGTTGCCTCGGCCTGGAGATCGATGACGCTCTTGCGACGAAACAAGTTCATCGTAGGTTTGGTTTACGGGTTGGCTTAATGATCGTTCGATGGCCTGAAGTCAAGACAATGTCTCGGCGTTCGCTAATTTGGACCGGCCTCTTCGGTGTTCTCGGGCAGTTCATCGGTCTGGTCCTCGGTCCGGCTGCCGATTCGCTTCCAAAAGAAATAGACGGGGACGCCCGCCAGAACGATGAGCAACCCCGGCCAGGTGTTGTCTCGGGTTTTCGCGCTGAAGAGGAGATCCAGCGCAATCAGCGACGCCGCCACAATATAAATCGCCGGGACGAGCGGGTAACCAAAGGCCCGGTAAGGCCGCTCCGCTTCGGGCCGGATCCGCCGCAGGCGGAACAGCCCCGCCATGGTCAGCACGTAGAAAATGAGCACGGCGAAGATCACGTAGTCCAGCAACTCGCTGTAGGTGCCGGAGAGCGTCAACACGCAAGCCCAAAGGCACTGGACGACCAAGGCGTTTTGCGGAACTCCCTGCCGGTTGAGCCGCCCGATGGCTCCAAAAAAAAGTCCATCCCGCGCCATCGCGTAATAAACTCGCGCTCCGGTGAGAATCAGCCCGTTGATGCAGCCGAACGTCGAAATCATGATCAGGAGAGCCATGATCACGGACGCTTTCTCTCCGAACACGACTTCAATGGCGGCGGTCCCTACCCGATCGTTCAAGGCGAATTGAATGCCGCGCTCCAGGGCCGCGGTCCCGTTGGGAGACCCCTTGAGCGGCAGCGCCACCAGGTAAGCGACGTTCGCCAGGAAATAAAGCAGGCACACGAGGCTGACCCCGAGGCCGAGGCTGAGCGGCAAGTTGCGCTTGGGATTCTTCACCTCGGCTGCCGTCAAGGTCACGCTGTGCCATGCATCGGCGGCAAACAGCGATCCAACCATCGCCGTGCCGAGGACAAGCCAGAGCTGCAAACCGCCCAGAGGTGTCGCGTTGAATTCGTTGGCGCCGCGAGCCACCGGCTGCGTGAACGTCGCCGTCCACCAGTCTTTGAAGTTCGCGTTCAAGGCGGTGGCATTCGCGCCCGCCAGCAGGCCCAACAAAACCAATCCAACCAACGCCGCAATCTTCGTGAGCGTAAAAATGTTCTGCACGATCTTTCCCGTTTTCAGGCCGGTGCAGTTGGACCCTGTCAGGAACGTCAGGACGACAATGGCGACCAAGGTGGTGGGTGAGAGCGCAAACCGGCCGAACTCGAAAAGCTTGTGGGTTTCGGAAACCGATGGAATCAGCACGCCCAAAAAGCGCGCAAATGCGACGGCGACGGCGGCAATAGTGCCCGTCTGAATCACGAGATAAAACGTCCAACCATAGAGGAATCCCGCCAGCGGACTGTAGGCTTCCCGAAGATAGACGTACTGCCCGCCGGCTCGAGGCATCATGGCGGCCAACTCGCCATAGCTCAGAGCGGCGATGAGCGTCAGCACGCCGGTGATCAGCCAGACGACCAGCAGCCAGCCCGCGGATCCAACCTGCCGGGCAATGTCCGCCGAAACGATGAAAATGCCGGATCCAATCATCGATCCCGCCACCATCATCGTCGAGTCGAGCAGGCCCAGGCCGCGCACGAATTTGGCTTCAGGTCTCGGGAGAGTCGATCCGCGGTCGGCCATACGAGATTGCTTCATGTTCCCGAAGGGGAACTTGCTTCTTCGGACCGTCTGGCGTTGCGGTAGCCATAACCGAAGTAAATGGCCAGTCCAATGCCCAGCCAAAGAATGAAACGGATCCAAGTGATCCAAGGCAGCTCGACCATGAGCCAGAGGCACGAAGCAATGGCGCCCAAAGGCACCCAAGGGCAGAAGGGGGTGCGAAACGGTCTGGACCGATTCGGGTCCGCGCGCCGCAACACGAGAATCCCCGCGGCCACCAGCGCAAAGGCGAAGAGGGTCCCGATGTTGCACAACTCCACCACCTCATTGATGTTCATCACCGCGCTGAATCCGGCCACAATCACACCGGTGAGAATGGTTGAGAGATGGGGAGTCCGAAACTTGGGATGCACCCGCGCGGCCCAATTCGGAAGCAGCCCGTCGCGGGCCATCGACAAAAAGATGCGCGGCTGGCCCAGTTGGAAAACGAGCAGCACGGAGGTCGTGGCAAAGAGGGCTCCGAACGACATGAATCCCGCCATCCAGTTCAGCCCGCGATCGGCGAATGCTTTGGCGAGCGGATCCGCCACCCCTTGGAATTGATTCCACTTCACCATTCCCGTGAGCACCAGCGCCACCGCCATGTAGATGGCGGTACAAACGATCAAACTCGCGAGGATGCCAATCGGCATGTTTCGTTGCGGTTCACGTGTTTCTTCCGCGGCCGTTGAGATGGCATCAAAGCCGATGTAAGCGAAAAAGATGATGGCCGCCGCGCTGGAGATGCCGGCGAAGCCATTGGGCGCGAACGGCTGCCAGTTCTCCGGCCTCACGTAAAAAGCTCCCGCAAAGATGAAAACTCCGATAAAAACCAGCTTCAGGATCACCATGGAGGTGTTGAAGGCGGCGCTTTCCCGGATGCCGCGGACCAAAACCCACGTCACAAGCGCCACGATCAGGACGGCGGGAAGATCGAAAATGATCGGAATGCCAAGGATGCGCGGAGCATCGCTCAGCGCTTGGGCGTCGCGCAGCACCGTGCTGTCGAGCGCGCTCAAATCGGCCTGGAGCGATTGGGTCTCCGTCATCTTCTGGGCGGCTTGGAGCGCCGACCTGTAATCCACTCCAAGCCACACCGGCCATGCGATTTGAAGGCCCCGCAACAAGCTCTGAAAATAGTCCGACCACGAAATGGCCACGGCGACGTTGCCAATCGCATATTCCAAAATCAAATCCCAGCCGATGATCCAGGCCACCAATTCTCCCAGCGTGGCGTAGGCATAAGTGTAGGCCGAACCTGAAACGGGCACCATCGCCGCAAACTCAGCATAGCAGAACGCGGCGAACGCGCATGCGACCGCGACGAGGATGAAGGAGAGCGCCAAGGCCGGTCCGGCGCCGACGTGCCCGCTCCCTCCGGCCGCGGCTGTCCCGACGGTCGAAAATATGCCGGCGCCGACGATGGCGCCAATTCCCAAAGAGGTCAGATGGACAGGGCCCAAGGTGCGTTGAAGCTGGTGGTCCGCTCGGCCGCTGTCGCCGATCAGTTCATCCAGCGACTTCATGCGGAAAAGGCTGCGCATTGGCACGCGCGGATGTTGCCCCACAACAGAGAGCAATTGCAAGTTCTGAGGATTCCAGCGCCGCGGTGCATCCCGAAGTTGTCGGTGATCGTAGCGCAGCCGTCCTCGGCTGCGAGTTCGAGCGGCGTCTCGCCGCCAGGCCGCGGCCGAGCGGGACGCTCGGCGAACTCGCAGGCGAGACGCCCGCGCTACCGACAACCGGTGGATGCACTGCCAGCGCCGCAATTCCCGTGTATCCATGAGCGGCCGGTTCCATTCGGAGCGCGGGCTTCATCTCCAACGTGCGAGGAACGATTCCCTCTCCCGCTGGGAGTGGGAGGACCGTCGCCGGCGCTACCCATTTTTAAAATACACTCTGAGCGTCCGGCCGGATTTCCTCACTCGCTGAGCCCTGCTGGGCCCGGGGGAAAAACACGTGGAAAGTCGTGCCTCGGCCAACTTCGCTCTGCACTTCAATCCAACCTTGGTGTTGCTTCACGATGCCGTAGGCGGTGGCCAAGCCCAGGCCCGTCCCTTGGCCAAATTCTTTGGTGGTGAAAAACGGCTCGAAGATTCGACGGAGCGTGGTCCCATCCATCCCGTGTCCAGTATCACTGACCGTGAGAAGGACGAATTGGCCGGGGCGAGCTTCGGGACGATTTCGAACCTCGTCGCTGGAGATGAGGACGCTCCGGGTGCGGACCCACAACTGGCCGCCCCGAGGCATGGCGTCCCGGGCGTTGATCGCCAGGTTCATGATCAATTGTTCGAGCATTCCGGAGTCGGCCGAAATGGCGGGAAGATCGGGATCGAGTTCGCACTCGACCGAGACGCCTTCGCCCAAGAGCGAGGCCATCATTCGGGTCGCTTGGCCCACCACTTCGTTCAAGCTCAACAGCCGCGGCTGCATCACCTGGCGCCGGCTGAAAGTCAGCAATTGGCGGGTGAGTTTGGCCGCGCGATCTGCCGCGTGGGAGACTTCCTGAAGCGATTCGGTGACCTCCGGCTCGAGATAATGAGTGGCCAAAACCAGGCTGGCGTGGCCCTGAATGATGGTCATGATGTTGTTGAAATCGTGGGCAACGCCGGCGGCCAGTTGACCCACCGCCTCCATCTTCTGAGCTTGCTGCAACTGGGACTCCAACCGGAGCCGGTCGGTGATGTCGTAACTGATGCCGATCAAGCAGGGCTCCGAACCCAGGTGGATCAGTTCGAAGGAAGCGAGGATCGTCCGAACCTCGCCGCTCTTTCGTCGCACCTTGATCTCCTTGTCGCGCACCGATTGCTCGGCCAGGATTCGGCGGAGGATTTCGGCGCGATCCGCCGGATTGACCCAAATTCCCAGCTCCAGAGAGGTGCGCCCGATCACTTCTTCGCGGGAGTAGCCCAACAATCGGAGGAGGCCGTCGTTGACGTCCAGGTACGTTCCCTCCTTAAACGTGCTGATGTTGATCGGCACGGGGCTCATTCGAAATGCTTTCGAAAATCGTTCCTCGGATTCGCGAAGCGCGGTTCCGGCCTGGATTCGTGCCATGGCCCCGGCGCACAAATCTCCGAGCGACTGCAGGACGTTCAGGGATTCGTGGTTGTAGGCCTGCGGCTGGTAGCTCTGGATGGACAGGATGCCCACCACTTTCATGCGGTGCCGTATGGGCACGAACATCAGGCAGGCCGAGAGGCGTCCCGGGTCGCCAAAGGGCACCAGGCCCGGCGTGGGCTCAGTGGATTGTTCGCGCAGGATCAGTTGCCCTCCTTCCTCGATGACCTTCCGGTAAATGGGCGGAAGGTCCGGAGCCGTGCGCGTCCCGAGCACGGCGGTCCTTTGCCCGTTGACCACATCGTAATTCAGCACCGGAATGGCCGAACGGAGATCCGGCGCCAGCAAATGAAGAGTGCACGCGTCCCAGCCCAAGAGCCTGTCCGCGGTTTCGAGGACAATGCGCGCCGCTTCTTCGGCGGTGGTGGCCAGACTCAAGTTTCTTCCCAGGTGCGAAAACTCCGCCGCGCGGGCTTCGGATCGCTTTCGCTCGCTGATGTCGCGAGCGAAACCTTGCACCCCGGCCGCCCGATGGTCTTGGAGGATTGGCCGCGAGCTGATTTCGACCGTGATGCGGCGGCCTTGTTTCGTGATGAGATCCAGCTCATAGATGGTGACAGGCTCGCCTTGGATTTTGCGGCGGGTCATTTCGCGGGCGAGGGCGAGTTGGTCCGGCGCGACCAGTCGGGAAATGTTCAGTTGAACTGCTTCCGCCGAAGTGTAGCCGGTCAGCTTCTCACCCGCCGGATTGAAGGACGTGATATTTCCTTCCAAGTCGTGCGTGTAAACGATGTCGGTCGCGTTTTCCACCAAGTCTCGATAACGGCTCTCCAACGCCGCTTCCCGTTCGAGGCGTTCTCGAATGAGGTGGGTCTGTTTCCGCATCCGGCTCCGCAGCGAGAGTGTGCTCGCCAAAGCGAAGAGGGCGAGCCCCATGAAGAGCGCGAGCGATACCTGAGCGCGGCGCACGGTCCACCAGGGAGCGGACTTCAGCACCCGGATATCCTGGGGCGAACGCACCAGGATGTGAAAGAGCTTCGGCATCCGGTCCTCGTACAGCTCCACCGAACAAATCCCCGTCACTTCGAGGCGGCTGCCGTCGCGGAGGGCCGCGGGCAGATCAGCCTCCTTTCCGCGTGGGAGCTCGGCGTTGAAAAACCAGTTGTCCTCCTCCATTACGAGCAAGAGTTGGTTGGTGAAACCCCACGAACTGGAGGACTGAGCCAATAACAGCGGACGCTCCAAATGTTCGACGAGTTTGCCTTCGATCCGAACCAGTTCTCCGTGGTATGACCCTCGGTAAACCTGGCTGATCGTCACGGGCTTGGGCGTCGGGGGAGAGATTTTGCCGACCCGGCGGTAGAGCGCGTTCTCCAGGATCGGTGTTTGCTCGCCGGCCTTCGGAAATCCGACGATCTCCACTTCATCTCCCGGATCCGCCGGCGCCAGTTGCCGTGTTTGCGCGCGCAGGCTTCCGGTTGCGTCGCGGATGAAAATAGACTCCCCGGCCAAAAAGTGCGTCACCACGCCTGCGACTTTGACCCGCTGTCCCGTCTCCCGCTGGGAGTATTGGAGAAGGCTTTCAATAGTGCGGACGGGAGCGGCATACGGATCCGACGGCTGGGGGACCGCGACCGTGATGTCCGACAAGCGGGACACGAAGAGTTGCGGTCCGAGCAATTGCCGCTTCGGGTTGAAAACCGTGCCGCAGACTCCGCGCATCCGGACTTGAGCTTCAACCAGGCTCGCCGGATCGACTCCGCCGGATTCCTTGACCCAGGCCCGGAGCCGGCCGCCTCCCAGGGCGATCTCCAGGCTGAGTTGATCATATTCCAGATCGGCCGATCGGACGAGGCCCTCTATTTCAACCCACTGCGAGTCCTCCCGGCCAAAGGCGATCTCGTCGAAGGATACGCGCCGGGGCGGAGGGAGCGGATCTTCACCTAGAATCCGCAAACGCGGCTGGATAACCGAGGGAGCGAATTCCCCGGGCGCGGTGATTCCCTCCACTTCGACCCGGTGGCCGACGCGGAGCGCCGCTTCGTAAGGCGGACTGACGAACACCCCCGCGGTCGCATCCTGGATGAACAACGTATTCCAACCTTCGTTCACATAGGTGACGGTCGCCCGAAGCCGGACAGGGTAGCCTCGCCTTGCCTCGGCCGCAGGCAGGTCGAGCACCTGCTTGGCTGTGGTCAGTCGCGGAAGTTGAGGGTTTGAAGTCTGCGGCAGTTCCGCTTTCCCGAAAGCCAGGACGGAAGTGAAAACGAAAGCGATGAGGCCCCCACTCCATTTCGTTGTCCACTTGCGTATGTTTGGCGGCATCGATCTTCCTAGGCGGGGTGAGGGGCATTCTCGCGCATTCGAGTCAATTCGCGGTGTTTTCAGTACGAACTGCCAGATTCAGACTCAAGAGTGGTCAACTCGATGGGGCCTTGCCATCGAGACATTCCCGGACGGCGCGGGCCAGCGTCTTTGGCTGGTAGGGTTTCGGCAGCAAAACGACCCCTTCCTCCGGCACAAAGTCCTGGCCCATTACATCGAGACTGTAGCCGGTGGTGAAAATGACTCTCAATCGCCGTTCCTGTGTTCGCAGTTGGTCGGCCAATTCACGGCCGTTCATGCCCCCGGGCATCACCACGTCGGTGAGCAACAGGTCGATTTCTTTGGAATGCCTTCTCCAAAGGTTCAGCGCTTCCGAGCCGGTATCTGCTTCCAAGACTCTGTAACCATAGTGGCTGAGGACGCGCCGAGCCAGCCGGCGCAAAGCGGGCTCGTCCTCCACCACTAGAATCGTTTCTCGCCCATTCAGCGCGTTCTGATCGGCGGCGGGTTTGTCGAGTTCCTCCACGGGCCGCGCCTCCGACGCGGGGAAGAACACCCGAAAGGTCGATCCTTGGCCGACTCCGCTGGAGACTTCGATCCAGCCTTCGTGTTGTTTGACGATGCCATACACGGTGGCCAGCCCCAAGCCCGTTCCCTTGCCGACGTCTTTCGTCGTGAAAAAGGGCTCGAATAGTTTCCCAAGCGTGGCGGACTCCATGCCGCAGCCGGTGTCGGTGACTTCGAGGCAGACGAACCGGCCGGGGCGCGCTTCGGGATTCTGGTTTGCATAGGACGCATCGATGTCCCGGCGGTTGGTTCTGACGATTAACTTTCCTCCATTCGGCATGGCGTCGCGCGCGTTGACCGCCAGGTTTGTGATCAGTTGCTCCAACATGCCGGCATCGGCTTGGATGGCCGGCAGGCCGGGTGCATAGGCACATTGGAGGAGAACGTGCTCGCCGAGAATCCGCCCCAACATTTTCGTGACGCCGGAAACCAGGTCGTTCAAATCCAGCGAGCGCAGCGTCATGGCTTGCTTGCGGCTGAAGGTGAGAAGCTGGCGCGTCAAGTGGGCGGCTCGATCCGCGGCGCCCGACACTTGCCGAAGCGATTCTTCCGCTTGCGGGCTCAGCCGCGCGGAGGACAGAACGAGGCTGGTGTATCCCTGGATAATGGTCATGATGTTGTTGAAGTCATGGGCCACCCCGGCCGCCAGTTGCCCGATGGCTTCCATTTTCTGCGATTGGCGGAGTTGCGCTTCGAGATTGAGACGATCACGGATTTCCTGTTTGAGCTGCGCATTGGCCTGAGTCAACGCCGCTGTCCTCTCCTCGACCCGGCGTTCCAATTCATCATGAGCCTCTTGCAGGGCCGCGTCGCGGGCCTGAATCTGGCCAAGCATTTCGTTAAAGCCGCCGATCAACTGGCCCAACTCGTCCTCGCTTTGTTTGACGGCGCGGACGGAGTAATTCTTCTGCGTCGCCACGACATTGGCCGTCTGCGCCAATTGCAGGATCGGATCTGAGATGACGCGGCGGAGCTTCGCGGAAAGGAGGAACGCCACCAGCAGCGAGGCCGACAGCACCGTGACGGCAATGGCGCTGTAGCGTTGGATGCGGGCGCGCAATTCGTGCAAATCCGACTCCAGATAGACCGTGCCGATCCATTCATCGTCGAAAATGACCCGGTGGAACACGAAAAGGCGGTCCCGCTCAAAACGGTACGCTTCGCTGGACAGCTCCGGCGCGACAAAGTCCGGCGCTTGATCCGCGCGAGTGTAGCTGGCCAGCACTTGGGCCTCGGGGGTGTAAATGCAAGCGCTTACGATCTGCGATTGCGCGCGGAGCGATTCCAGCGTATCGCGGGCCGCCTTCGGATCCTCGAACTTCAAGGCGGCCTTCGAGTTCACGCCGATCATGTCCGCCAGCGCAAACATTGTCTTCGGCAGGACTTGGCGGGAAGCGACGATTTCGTAGGCCGCGAACGCGAAACAGGCCAGGACCAACGCGGCGCTGCTGGTCGCCATGATGATCAGCATCAACTTCCGATTGATGGGAATGGCGCTGAAACGGCGCATGTTATTTCCGTTGTTTCGGACGGCCAGTTCGAATGATGACCGCGAGGTTTTGCAGGTGCGAACTCAAGACGAGCCGGGCTCGCTCGGCGGCGTCGATGTCAATCGTGATTCCGACTTTCTTCCCGGCGGGCGTCAGACTGATGATCCCGCCTTCTTCGATGAAGCGAGCTGTTTCACCCACGGTCAAAACAGTCGAATTGCGAATCGCGGCAAAGATTTCTGGCCAGCGGTCTTCCTCGACCGCCGGGATGAAAAGTATCTGGCAGGCCGCCAGTCCTTCCGTTTGCTCGAAACGCTTGATCTCGACTTTCCGGCCGCCGGCCGTCTTATTGCGAACCATCAATTCCAGATCGCCTCCGAAGGGGTCCCGGCCAAAAACACCGATCGTGATGGGTGAAGAGGCATCAGCGAACACCGCCTTGGGCCACTCGACGAATTTGGCGAAGTTGAAAAGATAGGCGGCCTTGATCTGGTGATCCTTTGCGGACGCGAGCGCGGCGCCAGGAACCGGCCGGGCTGAATGGGCCGCCGCCAACAGCCAAACAAACAGGCTGATCCAGCCGGCCACAGTTTGGAACGGTCTTTGTAGCATCTTCCTGGCGTCCTGGACTAAAAGTGCCACGTCAATACTGCGCAACATTGCGCTGGAATTCCGTCAGCCAATCACCCAGGCCTCGGAGCCTGTCTGAAAAATGGGTGGCGCGGGCAACCTGCCCGCCCCGGTCG
>JACQWK010000700.1 GCA_016209525.1 Verrucomicrobiota bacterium | reverse complement strand
CTGGGTCTTGGAAGCACAGAGGTTTTTGGGCAACGCATTGCTCCGAAATGGCAAAAGTGAGAAGGCCGAAGAGCTTTTCACGTCTGGGCTTGAATCGCTCAGGGCAAACGCTGATCGGAATCAAGGGCTTTTGCTTAAATATTTGGGGGAGATCGGCATCTTGTATTGCTGGAAGGACCCCGAAAAAGCAGAGGGATACTTCAAGGAGGCCGCGGAGGTCTCGCTGGCAACGGTCGGCCCAAACAGTGCGGACTACGAAGGCGCACTGCAGATGCTCCGAGCGATATACAGCAGAGGCCCCCAACGCGCGAACATCGAGTGGCGGCTCAAAGCGATCGAGGTCGGGAGGCAGCTCATGAAACAGCACACCGAGAGCTTGGGAATCCGGAATGAGCGCGCCACCGGGGCGATGTGGGTGCTGGCCGAAAACCTGATTCCGGAAGGGAAGGCGAAGGAAGCGGACGAATGGATTGGGCCAGCAGCCGTCGAGTTCTCTAAAGCACCGCCGGAAACAGACGATGACTGGAGTTCACTCAGAAACGTCATCAAGGCGATCCGTCTGTCTCCAGATAAAGAGAAGCATCTGGGTATTCTCCGGGCGATCTTTCGTGCTGTTCCAAAGACCAGGCAGGCTTTGACGGCAGAGGTGGAATTCTATCGCGCGGCCAACGACTGGCCAGCGTGCCGGAATGCTTACCGGGCGCTTGTGACAGCATTCCCCGAAGCCCAGGGAGATTGGTACAATCGGGCAACCACAGCCATCGAGTTCGGAGACGTAGAAGACTACCGCATGTGCCGCAGCGAAATGCTCAAACGCTTCGGTAATGAAGAGAAGGATGGGGGAATCCTCGAACGTGTTTTGAGCATGTTCTACCTGGTGACTGACCAGTGGTCACCTGCCGAACTTGAGAGCATTGAGCGCGTCTATGCCAGCCTCGACACGGTTGCAGACAATGGGCCCAGAAGTCTCAGGACTTTGAGCCGCGCTGCGCTTGCCCTTGCGGATTATCGATTGGGGAAAGTCCAGAGCGCACTGGAACACTTGAACAAAGCGCCGGTCTTTGGTTGGGGCATCGACTGTGCACAAGTGCTGGCGGTGACGGCCTTGTGCCATGCCGCGTTGGGAAATTATGAGAAAGCGATCGAAGCAGTGGCGGCCTCGGATAAGGCATTAAGGGTCCATGGCCCCTGGGTCGATCAGGGGGATGTTTCGAGACGAAATTACCTGGCCAAAGAGGTCACAAAGCTGATCGAAAACAAAAGCCAAGAGAAGCTTCCGACCCGAGCGTCAACTCACTGATTTGGAGTGCGGGGACGGGCGGAGCGAGTCACCGCTTTGGCTCCGGGAATTCCAGCGGTATCGACTAGGCGTGCGCGTACCGACAAGCCAAAGCGGCGACTACGCAAACTCCGTCGCCGCAGTCCAAAACGCTCAGCCATCAGCCTGCAGCGTAAAATGAAAACGACTCACTCGAATGAGTTTCCTCGCTCGAACGACGCTCCTCCACACGAACGCGCCCCTTTCCCGTCCCACGGACACCCTCTCCCCCTCCGAGAGGGAGACGGGGCCGTTCAGAGGTTCCATGTCCGAAGTCTTGCTTGGGAGAATTCTCCCGCAAACTGTGTTCCGACGCCATTGACCTCCGCCAAGGTCCACTGCGGCAGCGGAGCAAACCGCTTGCAGGCTTCACTTTGATCGAACTGCTGATCGTGATCGCGATCCTCGCGATTCTGGCGAGCTTGCTTTTGTCCGCGATGTCACAAGCCAAGAGCCGGGCGCACTCGACCGCCTGCGCGAACAACCTGCGTCAAATGCAACTCGCCTCCCAACTCTACACAGACGACAACGGTCATCGAATGCCGCTGAACAAGGATGGCATGCCATCCGGATACTGGCAAAGCGTCGAAGGCGCCTGGGTGGTCGGAAATCCGAAGAGGAACCAGAACGACGAGAATCTCCGGCGGGGAACGCTCTGGCCCTATGTCGGCACCGCCCGGCTCTATCAATGCCCTGGCGATCATTCGACGGTGACTGGCCAACCCACCTTGCGGCGTTTCCGAAGCTACGGATTGAACTTCAACTTGAATGGCGAAAATACCACGGGTTCGGCCATAGGAGTCGCGTGGTGGTTCGACTTGCAAGGGCGAGAGACGCGGGTCGCTGCTGATTCGTCGAAGCTGTTTGGCTTCATGGGCGTGTCCGAAGACTCCATCGACTCAGGGGCCTTCTTTTTCTTGTTCCGTTTCCCTCCCGCGTCCGCTCCCTGGTACTGGTACCATTTACCGGGCCAACGTCATGCGAAGGGTGCGAATCTCAGTTACCTGGACGGCCGAGTCGAGTATCATCGGTGGCGCTTTGTGCCGAAGACTAAGAAGGTTTCCGGCCCTGAGCCTCCAGCCAACGCCGACGACAGACGCCATGCGATTTGGTTGCTGAAACGAACCCCGTTCTGGCAATGGCTGGAGGCGAACCCGGCGGTCTATCCTGCGCTGCTCGCCGAGGGCGCGAATGAGCGAGACCAAATCTCTCGACATGTCCCTTTTGATGCGCCTTTTTCGCACGTGTTGATAGAGCGTTGCTCCAAGCCTGGCTCACGCTGGAAAACGACGACACCATGAAAACGACCTTCATTCAATCACGCGTCTTCCTGATCAATGGACCACTAAACACCTTCCTCGCGAACCCACCCCTTCACCCCTTCTACGAGGGGAGCTTGAAACCCGCGCGAGAAACGAAGCTCTCCTCCAGGGCGGGGCTGGGGGTGGATTCAGGGGGTCAACGCGCGAGACATTTCCTGACAATTCCCTCTCCGACTTTGCTGTTGCTCATCTCGAGTCTGAGTGTGAGTGCAGGGAATGAAACAGCCGCACGAGCGAGCGCCACAGGTATTGTCAGCGATGCAAACTGGTCGAGCATGCCTGGCCCATCGGGCCCGAAGGACTCGATCGACTCGCTTGTTGTGGATCCCGCCGGCAATCTCTTCGCTGCCGGCTCGTTTGCGGAGATCGGCGGGATTAAAGCGAACAACATTGCCAAATGGGATGGCAACGCTTGGTCGCCGCTCGGGGAGGGAATTAATGGGTGGGTGGGTTCATTAGCTATCTCAGGAACCGACTTATACGCTGGAGGCTGGTTCTCAATGGCCGGTGAGAAGGAGGCGAGCAATGTGGCGAAATGGGACGGCAAAACTTGGTCGCCCGTCGGTGCCGGAACAGATGATCTGGTGTTCGCCTTGGCAACTTCAGGCGCAAACCTGTACGCGGGCGGCTTGTTCACGTCGGCTGGCGGGAAGTCTATTGAAAACATTGCCAGATGGGATAGAACGTCGTGGTCTGCACTCGGTTCACTCACGGATAATTGGGTGACTTCCTTGGCCGCCGTCGGAAACGATGTTTATGCGGGCGGGGCATTCATTAACGCCGAAACTCAAGCTCCGACCTACCTCGCCAGATGGAATGGCAGCTCCTGGTCCGCGCTCGGCGCTGGGATAAATCGCGCGGTCAACGCCTTTGCGGCTCGAGGCAACGATCTCTATGTGGGAGGTGAATTCACCACTGCGGGAGGACAGCCGGCCAATTACATCGCCAGATGGGATGGCACCTCCTGGTCGCCGCTCGGCTCGGGCTTCGATCATTTTGTAATTGCACTTGCCATTTCCGGAACCGAACTCTACGCGGCTGGTTCGTTCACACATGCGAATGGCGTGACCGTGAACCGCATCTCCAAGTGGGATGGAAAAGCCTGGCTGCCGCTTGGGCTGGGAATCACCGGTGGAGCGGAGAAATCTACAAATGTCCTTGACGTCGCGGTGCACACCCTCGCGATTTCAGGCACGAATCTCTACGTCGGCGGCAAATTCACTGCCGCCGGTGGAAAACCGTCCACGAACATCGCTCGAGTCACGATTCAAGGCGGGGTGCCGTTCGTTGGCATCGCCTATCACCGCAGCAGGCCCGATCAGCCATTCACAATCTCTTGGAACGCTGTGCCAGGCCGGAAATATCAAATCGAGACCGTTGCCGACCTTAGTCAGCCCTGGACCCCTTTGCTGGCCGCGCCTCGTTCAGCCTCGGCGGGGATTGAATCCTACGATATCCCAGGACCACTGCAGGCCCGCGCGTTCTTCCGCGTGGTGCAGGCCGATGCCACATCAGCGGCTCCTCGTGGTATGTGGTTCATTCCAGCCGGACCTTTCCTGATGGGCGATGCTTCTGACGGCGGCGAACTGCTTGTGCATAAGGTGAACGTGAGCGCGTTTTACATGGACCAGTTTTACGTCACGAGGGACTCTTGGAGGACGGTGCGAGAATGGGCGTTCAGCCACGGATACAGCTTTGAGAACTCTGGATTGGGAAAGGCGCTAAATCATCCGGTCTATGCCATCAACTGGTTCGATGCGGTCAAGTGGTGCAACGCGCGTTCTGAAATGGAAGGGCGATTTCCGGCTTATTACACCAGTGCCACGCAGACTGAAGTTTATCGCCGGGGACGCATCGATCTGGAAGAGGAGATGGTCAAGTGGAATGCAGGCTACCGTTTGCCGACCGAAGCGGAGTGGGAGAAGGCGGCGCGCGGAGGCCTGCAGGGCATGCGATTCCCGTGGGGAAACACCATCTCACACGAACAAGGCAACTATTTCAGCGGCTCCTATTTGAATTCCGCTCCCGACGACTGGGACATCAGCCCGACTCGCGGATTTCATCCGAAGTATGCGACCGGCGCGCAGCCTTATACCAGTCCCGTGGATGCGTTTCCGCCGAATGGGTATGGATTGTATGACATGGCAGGGAACATGCAGTGTTGGTGCTGGGACCGATTTGGCAGGTGGTATTACGAGTCGTCGCCAACGGATGATCCTCACGGTCCTGTTGAAGGCACGTATAAGGTTCCTCCACCTTTTTACGATCGCACGCTCCGCGGCGGCGCCTGGTACTGGCCTCCCGGCGGGGTCGCGGGCCGCATAAACGTCAACCCGACTTTTGGCTTCTTCAATGTTGCTAATTATGTCAGTTTCCGGTGCGTTCTGTCTGCAAGTCAGCCGTGATCGGATGTGGGGCAGCGTAGCTTCAGTATCTTGAACGCGGAGAAATTGGGTAAACATAACCTAGCCTCTCACGCATTAGCGCTCTCAGCTTCATCGGTTGATTTCGCCTGAACGCAGGTGTCATCGCCACAACCACTTCGGAGTTCTCCGGCGTCCGGAGTCAGAACGAAGAGGTGTCAATTCATAGTATTTAGCAAATAATGGTTGGCCGAGCAGGCGCCTGAACGCATCAGACTCGGTGGGGCGAGACTCCCGTCGAGCCCTGAC
Organism: Verrucomicrobiota bacterium; assembly: GCA_016209525.1. GTDB lineage: Bacteria > Verrucomicrobiota > Verrucomicrobiia > Limisphaerales > SIBE01 > VHCZ01. Next base: position 3,509 of record JACQWK010000700.1, on the reverse strand, counting down.
TCTCGTGACTGCACTGATTCCAGGGCTCGACTGGTGTCTGGCCCCACCGCCAGTTCTCTCCGCCAGCGCAAACTTCTCACTCCATTGCCATCTCGTAGGGAGGAATCGCAATCTGCTTCCCGTTGGCCAGGCGCACGGTGGCCGGACGGTTGTCGAAGTTGAGCAGGGCCGTCTTACCGTTCTCCAGCACGCTCCAGAAGACGGTGGGTGGCTTGTCCATTTGCAGAGCGGCGCGCGTCTCGGGCCGGAGCGACGGTGTCTCGAGGAGCCGGTCGCGCACGAATTCGGCATAGGACTGCGACGGGATGAGATCGCCGCGCCAGACCACAACGCGGCCTTCGCCAGTGTCGCCCGCCAGCCATCTCTGCGCGATGGCCGTGTCGCCTTCCACCGTCGCCGGATGGCCGCGCGGGCTCGGCGCAAAGACCAGCGTGCCGCCGTGGCGCACCCATTGGTCCATCCGTTCGAGGACGGGCTTTTCGGTCACCGCGCCCCAGAGAAAAAGCAACACCTTGTAGCGATCCAACGCTCCGTCGAGGATCATCTGTTCGCTGGCGTAATCGAAATCCACCTGTTCGCGCAAGGCGCGCCCGACGGTGAAGAAGGTCGAAGCCCAGCGATAGCGGAGTAGTTCATCGTCCAGTTTGATCGCCGTGTCCGGGTAAAATGCAGCCACGTCAATGATCGGTTTGGCGCGTTGATCGAGCAGCGGCGAATACTTCAGCCATGCGTCCAGCGCCTGGTCGTTGGCGGTCAGGTTGCCGAGGTAGTAAAAGAGGTGCACCGCGTCCGTGGTCACCGCGTTGAACAAACGCGCCATGACTCCGCGCTTGCTGCCGAACCCGCCGGGTTCGTAGCCCAGTGGAATGCCGTAGAATCTCGCCGCCGAAGACGCCATGCGCGTGATGGTGAAGTTGTCGGGGAAATCGTCGCCTTCGTTCGTGAGACGCAGGCCGCCGTGGATTTTCGCCATGCTCCGTGCTTGCTGGCTATAGTCGGTGCCGATTTGAACCGGTCCCCAGCCGCCGGAGGATTGGTGGATGACGATGTTGGGCAGCGCCCGACGCGACCAGACGGCCCATTGCTCGCACCAATGGCTCATTGCGCCCATGTACCAGTCAGCGAAGTCGAGCCGCTTGCGGCGCGTGATTGCGGTGTCGGGAAGGAACGTGTTGATTTCGTCGAAGGACTTAAAGCGATCGCTCCAGGCCGCATTGAGCCGGGTGACGTCGCCGTATTTTTTGCGCAGATGATCGCGGAAGGCCGGTTGCGCGTGGTCATCGCCCGCCCAATAGCCAATGTGAGTGTGGCCCTGGCGGAAGTTATAGCCCGGACCCTTGGCCGGGTATTGGGCTTCGCCATAATCGCCGCTGGGTCCGAGGCGGATACCAAGGAGCGACTTGCGGTCGCCATAGTGCTTGCCGAACTCGGCGATGAAGCGGCTGGCGTACTTGGCTTGGAACGGGTGGAAGATGCTTTGCGTGTCGTGAACGATCCCGTGTTCGAGGCACTTGAATCCCACGTTATTCGTTGACTCATAGAGCCATGAAGGCAGCGCGTAACCGGAGCCGGCCAGGAGCATCGGGAACCATTGCAGGCCGTGTTTCGCGATCTCGTCCAGGATCGCATCGTAGTAGCTCCAATCGTAAACCCCGCGCTTGCGCTCGACCCAGCCCCAGCGCACGTAGGTCTCGACCCCGTTGAAACCGATGGCCCGGACGAGCGGCAATTCGTTTCGGAGACCGGCCAGCGCCTCGGCCACCAGATCGGGATTCGCGGCGTCGCCCGCTGCGGAAGTGACGCGCTCGGAGTAACGCGCGAACTGGACCGCCGGCGCGACAAGCGGCGCCGGGTCTGAGGGCGGTCTCTGGTCGGTCACCACGACGGCGCGCAGGTAGTCCAGGCCTTCTATGCGGAGACGCTTGGGCGGCGACTGGTCGAACTGGAAAACAGCGCGCCGAATGCGGCCGGTATTGATCCGCGCCACGCCCCACTGTTTGTTTTGGGGCACGCCGGGGGAAACGGTAATCAGCCCGTATCCGCGATCGAGGAATTCAAGGGTGAGCCATTGTCCGACGTCGGAGCGCGGGGCCAACGAAAGGTGGTAAGCCGCGCGCGCGTAGTAATCGCTGCTCGGCTTGAGCCGGACGACATCCCAGTCGCCTGCCTTCTCGATGCGCCAGTCCGAATCGGCGGCGCGTTCAAGTTGGATGCCCTCGGCTGTCGGAGGGGAGGCTGCCTCCCATCGCGCAACTGCCGCGCCGAGGATGTCCGGCGCAAACAGGGCGCAGAGCAGGAAGCCGGATGGGACGGAAGGTTTAACCTGTAAATGGCGCTTCAACCGCGAAAGATCGCAGAGAACGCAAAGAACGAACGACTTGGATTGGTCGGTTCGTTCGCCCGACCGGTGAGACAGAAGATCTCTTCGCTCTGCTTCTCTTTGAGTTCTATGCGCTCTTTTGTGGCTGCTCAACGGTGGATTCAAGTTTAACGCAGACGCGATTCAGACTTTGCATTTTCACGCAGGTCAAGAGTAGTGCCGGGCGCGGTGGAGTCAATGCACCTGAATCCGGGCACGGAGGCGCATCCCAATGAACCGCCGATGACGCTGGTGCGCAATATCCGGTCCGAGTCCCCACAGCCCGCAGCGACATTTTCGTTGCGAGTTCAGACTCAATTCTCTATTCTCGCAGAAGATTCAGCGCCATACTACTGATTTCGTAGCGTGTTTAGCTTTTCTCGACGAACCGCGCTTACTCATGGATGAATTGGACCACCACTTAATCGCCGCCCTTCGGGAGGACGGGTGGAAGAGCAACGTCGAGTTAGCCCGGCAGTTGAAGGTGTCGGAAGGAACAGTGCGGACCCGCTTGGCTCGGCTGCGGTCCGAAGGAACCCTGCGAATCCTGGCGGTGACGGATCACCGCAAGCTGGGTCTGGTGGTTCCGGTGCTGTTCAACATTCAGACTGAAGTCGGCCAAGCGGAAGCCGTCGCTGAGCGGCTGGCCAAGTTCGAATCCCTGGAACTGGTGGAGCTGGTGACCGGAGGCTACGATGTGGTCGCCGTTGGGTTTTATCGGTCCAACGATGCGTTGGCAGAGTTCCTCTCCAAGAGGCTGTGGAAGGTCCCTGGGATTCGCAAGATCGACACCGCCCACGTGTTGCGGATCGTGAAGCTGGGCGGGCGGCTGTCCTGATGCTGCGCATGACCTTGGCCGCGAATGCTGGGGCGAATCCTGGACCGGCCAAGGAGGGGATGGAAAGCCTCTGCTCCTTTGTTGCAGAAAGCGAGTGGGGCCGAACAACCTTCATTTCTAGTGGAACTTTCCCCTCACCCCAGCCCTCTCTCCGCGCGGGTGAAGGCGAAGCCGGTAAAGGCGTGGGGAGAGGGATTAAGGGCACTGCCATTGAATTAAGGAATGAAACTGAAAATGACGCCTGGATTTCTCCCTCTCCTCCCTTCGGAGGGAGGAGAGGGCCGGGGAGAGGAGGGCCGTCTTTATTGGGCT
>JACQWK010000693.1 GCA_016209525.1 Verrucomicrobiota bacterium | reverse complement strand
TAGCCGGTTCGGGCCGCCTAAAGGCGGGACTACAAACCTTCCGCGTGCAGTCCATCCCACGGTCTCCTCAGTAAGCGCATTTCAGAAACAGTGCGGCATGGCTGAAACGGATCGAGGGCCCTGCAAGCAGTGTGAATTCTGACTTCAAGGCGGCGTCCACTTCTTCTTCAAAATCTTGCCGTCGAACGTGGAGCTTGGGCTCGACCAAAAGCAGCTTGCCTTCGGGATTTAGGGCCTCGTGCATCTCTGCGAAGAGAGCCGAGGCACTCGGTACTTCATGCACCATCCAGAACGCCAAAACAAAATCGACCCGATCTGAAAGCCCAATCTGCTCTCGTCCGCACACGTGCAAGTGAACGCGCTCTTGAACTCCGGCTCGCGCAACGCGTTTGCGAACCTTGGCCAGCATCGCGGGCTGAAGATCAGCCGCAATCACGCGGCCTGAAGCACCCACCATTCGAGCCAGCGCAACCGTGAACGGGCCCGACCCACATCCAAGATCAACCACCTTGAATCCCGGCTGGATCAGAGGGCCGAGGATTTCATCGGGCCTGTGCAGCCAGCGTCGCAATGGATTGTTGATCGCCCAGGCAAACCAGGCTGGACAAACATCCATGCCAACGGATCGATTCACTTAGAAATTGAACTTCGACAACAACCACACGAGGAGAAAAAAGACCACGGCTCCGATCTCCAAAAAGATCAACCCCCAACGCCTCGCCGTCTTTAGATTCAGCCACATGTAGAACCCGCTGACCGCAAGGATCACCATGATGATCGCGGTCAGATCGCTGAAGAACTTCCAGACGTTGGCCCATTTCCAGTTCTTGTCGCCGTGGCCGGAAAAGATGTGCATGATGTGCAGGATCGACCAGGCGTTCAGATCGGTCGTTTTCAAGGTCCCTTTGCCGGAGACTGTGTCGAGTTTCACATTTGCGGTTTGGCCGGGCCGCTGGACATCGAACGAGAAACTCTGCTTTGTCGGCTCAGAAACGATGCGTTGAAGTTCACCATCAATGTTGATCTGTTTCAGGATTGCCCGCGCCTTCTGCAAGTCTGCGCCGTCCGCGGGAATCTGAACCGCAATCTCGCGGGTTGTCTCAACGCGGCTAGGGAACCACTCCCACAGCTTCCACCGATGATTGAGTATGAATCCGCTCAAGCCGAAGAAGACAATGAACAGGATCGAGAACATGCCCGCGTAGATGTGAATCTTTCGATTGAGCCTTTGAAAGGCGCTGGCGGGACCCGATTGACCGATAGGAACTTGGTTTTCCACAATGGACCGGAGGATAATCGACCGCATCGGTCTGGATCAAGCAGAAGGCTCCATGAAACAACGCTTCCACGCAATCGGAGCTTCGAGTAGATATGCAGTTGAAACAAACCTGGAACTCCTATGACAACCACCCGTCGTTCATTCATCAAGACCACCGGTCAATTCGCCGGCCTGGCCTGTCTCGGCAGCCAGACTCTCCTCATCGCGCGCGCCGCCACGCAAAAGCAGTATAAAGCCGCGATCATCGGCCGAACCGGCCGCGGCGACTACGGCCACGGCTTCGACGTCATCTTCAGAGGCCTCGAGAATGTGTCCGTGGAAGCCATCGCCGACGAGCATCCTGACGGCCTTAAGAAAGCGGCCGAACGTTCGGGCGCCAAACGCCAGTACCGCGATTACCGTGAGATGCTGGAAAAGGAGAAGCCAGACCTCGTGAGCATCGCGCCGCGCCAACCGGATTGCCACAAAGACATGGCATTGGCGGCCGTCAACGTTGGCGCTCACATCTGGATGGAGAAGCCGATGACCGAGACCGTCGAGGAGGCCGACGCCATTGTCGAGGCCGCGGAACGGAAGGGCGTGAAGGTCGCCATCGGCCATGTGCGCAAGGTCATGCCCGATTTCCGGCGGATGAAGGATCTGCTGGACGAAGGATTCGCCGGCACGGTCTTGGAAGTGCGCGCTCAGGGCAAGCAAGATTCGCGCGTCGGCGGAGAGGATTTGATTGTGCTGGGAGTGCATGACTTCGATTTCGTGCGCTGGTGTTTCGGGGATCCGTTGTGGTGCTTCGCCACGGTCCTCCAAGATGGCCGCCCGGCGACGCCGACAGATGTTCGCAAAGGGAGCGAGCCGATGTTAGTCGCCGGCGATACCATCCGCTCGACGTTCGCGTTTCCGAAGAACCTCCAATTCTATTGGGATTCAGTGAAGGCGCCCGACCATTGGAACACCCGGCACTCGAAACGGGAGAATTGGGTTCTCGAAATTCGGGGCACCCAGCGGATCATGATGTTCCAGTCGAGCTACGGCATGGGTTATCTCGACTCGCCATTCCCGGCGCACAAGGACGCCACCGCGATTTGGAAAGAGCTCCCGGAGCCCAAGAGCGCCAACGTTCCGGCACACGAGAAGCATCCCATCAAGAATCTAATTCACGCCATCGAGCACGACACGCAGCCCTTGTGCAGCGCGCGCGATGGTCGTTGGGCCATCGAAATGGTCGCCGCCGTGTACGAGTCGCACAAGCAACGGAGGCCGGTGGAACTCCCGCTGAAGAATCGGCAGAATCCGCTGCGGCATTGGTAAGCTTGGTTCCCACCCACGGAACCGCGTTTTGCACGTGCTTGACGCAGTTGTTCGCGAGAAAGGAGATCTCGGATCAGGGATCCTCACGAAATGGCTAGGCAGGTCGAAGCTCAAAGTGGAGGTTGTATCGGATGAAGGACAATATCCTGCGCTGTCCGCCTATCTGAAGTCTGGAAAGAACACTGAGGGTGGCTGGAATCCGACCCAAATTACCGAAGAACTCGCTCGACGGTGGAAACCATCTCCCCATGGAGAGTCGTTTTTTCCGCGCTTCGATCGTGGCGAAATCGAATCTGCAATTAGAGGCTTGTTGACGATTGCCGAACAATGGAAGTCCAAGTCAAGAAGAGTGAACGAATGTGCCAGGGACGTTCTCAGTTTTCTCAAGCGGTGGCGAGAAGCTGGGAGTGGCAGCTCCGGCTTGCGTTGATCTCCACAGTTGAAGCCGCAGGACGAAAGGTAGTTGTCTATCTCGTCACGTACACTTCGATCGCCCGTCCGGCGGTGCGGTGGTTCAGAGTGAACCCCAGTGAATCTTGGAGGCAGTCCATTGATTGACTTGATAATACTGAATCTCCCTCAAGGTGACGCGGAACACCCTGCCCATTCGTTGCGCTGCGGTCCGAAATGCGGAGTGCCGGAACAGACGGACGATCAGATCTGGAATCTCGTGCTGGCGCTCCGTCGGCAACGGCAAGCAAATCACAGAATAACCGTGATGGGCTGGAACCTTCCGCCAGAAGTCGGCCACATTCGTCGTGGCGAAGATGGGATTTTTGTTCTCGAGCAGAAGACCGGAGACGGCATCGTCCTTGATAACACTTCCGGGCCGTAACGTGCGCACGGAAACGACGCGACCTTTGTATCTCGCTGACAGGGGAACCAAGACCCGCCGCTCGTCCAGGTTTTCGTCGAGGACGATCACGCGGCCTGAAGAGCGCAACGCTCAGCCAATGCCTGGGCTGCCAGTCGAATGGCTTCCTTAATGGCGGCGCGGGAAACCGACGGATAACCTTCGAGGACTTCGGCCACGGTATGGCCGTCGCGAATGCAATCCAGAATCGTCCGCACTTCCACGCGCGTTCCTTTGAAAGTGGGCCTGCCCCCGCAAACGCCCGGCGCAACCACGACATGACGCCCCAGCGGATAGTACTCGTAGGCAGCGGTGCCTCGCAGCTCGCGCACAGGCTTTTGGCCACGCCGGCGCCGCTCTGCATGGGAATCAATTCGATGCATAAGAAGAAGCTTACCGGACGTCAGGGCCGAAGGCAATGCGAAGGAATCCGACGCAGCAATTCTCATTTTGGCCACATGCGCGAACCACGACCCGCGCATGTAGTCCCGGCTTTAGCCGGTTTTCTCTCGCTGACCGGCTAAAGCCGGGACTACATGCGGGCCAAAATGAGAATTGCTGATCCGACGACCGATCACATTCAAGGAAGCCGGCGCTCCCGGTGAGATGACAGCTCGGATTTCTTGTTCCGGCGCCGCGGAGCGGTTACCGTCACGCCTGCCGTGAAATCTAGATTGCCATGCCCTTAATCGATCCTTTGCCTAAGCCGCTCGAAGAACAGCTTGCGCCGGCACTCAAGTCGCAAGAGCTGACCGCGGCCGTCTCGACGGACCTCGATCCTTCCGGGCGCTTCGGAGAAGAATGGCTGGTCCTGACCCCCGCGCGCCTGACCGTGTACGCTTCCAATGGCAGCGGCATTGCGCCGCGCATCGAGCTCAAGTTGGCCGAAATCAAGTCGGCCGGCGCCGAAGGGTTGATCGGCGGCGGCGCGCTGGTTGCCGAAGTGGACGGGAAGAGCGTCGAAGTTTTGCGCTACTCCAACGCGCAGCAACGCAAGTTCGGGCGCATCGCCAAATACATCAACGAAGTCAAACGTTACACGACGGATCTGGAGAAGGCGCAGCGCGGCGAGAAAGACGCGGATGGCCAGCCCATCGAATCGCCAAAGGAAGCTCCGCGCCTGGACCCGGACAAGGAAGACCAGAAACGGTGCCCCGCCTGCAACCTGCTGCTTCCGGATGGCTCCAAAGTTTGCCCAGCTTGCATGAGCAAGGGCAAAGCCATCCGCCGCATGGTGGTGTATCTCAAACCCTACAAGCGCCAAGTACTGTGGATTTGGGCCATGATGTTGATCGGCCTCGGCTTCAGCCTTGTTCCGCCGTACCTGACTCAGCCTCTCACCGACCATGTGTTGAATCCGGTCGCTCCGAGTTCCATCGACGAGCGGTTGCGGCTGCTGGGTTGGCTCGTGATGACACTGCTCGGGGTGCAATTTTTCGGCCAGGCACTGGGCGTCTGGCGGGGACGAATGGCGGTGCGGCTGGGCCAGCAGCTCTCGCACGAACTCCGCAACGACGTCTTCCGCCACCTGCAAAGCCTTTCCCTCCGGTATTTCGACAAGCGCCAGACGGGCGCGCTCATCCGGCGCGTGACCAGCGACACGCAGGCGTTGGAAGCCGTGCTCGTCGAGAGCATCCAAATCTTCTTCTCGAACATCCTGCTTTTCGTTGGCATCGGCATCGTACTGCTCTGGATGAACTGGAAGCTCACGCTCCTGGTTTTCATTCCAGCGCCGATCGTCCTGCTTCTCTCGAAATACTCTTGGGACCGCATGATGAACGTCTGGCGGCGGGCCTGGCATTTCCACAGCCGCTTGACGGCGACCGTCAGCGACAGTCTTTCCGGCGTGCGCGTCGTCCGCGCTTTCGCCAAAGAGGACCGCGAAATCGAGCGGTTCGGGAAAAACAGCCGGGAAGTTTATGACGCCAACGTGGAGGCCGAGCACATGTGGGTGACGTTCTTCCCCGTTTTGTTCTTCATCATGAGCATCGGCAACTTGATTATCTGGTACGTCGGCGGGTACCAGGTGATTCAGGATTCCACGCTGGGCGGGCAATTGTTGCCGGACCGGAAGGGCTTTACGCTGGGTCAGTTCTTCACGTTCCTCGGCTACCTCACTCAATTTTACGGCCCACTTCAATTCATGAGCCGGGTCGCGGATTTTCTCTCGCGCTCGCTGGCCGCGGCGGAGCGTGTCTTCGAGGTGCTCGACACCGGGTCCGACGTGCAGGACGCCGAAAAACCGGTGCCCTTCCCTCGCATCGAGGGACGCGTGGATTTCAAAAACGTGACCTTCGGTTACGAGCCGCACAAACCGGTGCTCAAAGAAGTCAGCTTTTCCGTTGCGCCGGGCGAGATGATTGGCCTGGTGGGCCAGAGCGGCGCCGGCAAGAGCACCACCATTAACCTAATCTGCCGCTTCTACGACGTGCAGGAAGGCGAGGTTGCGATCGACGGCGTGAACATCAAGCAAATTGCGCAAAATGACCTGCGCTCGCAGATCGGCGTAGTGCTCCAGGAACCGTTTCTCTTCAGCGGCTCGATCTACGATAACATCGTCTTCGCCCGCCCTGGTGCCACACGCGAAGACGTGATGGCCTCCGCCAAGACCGCCAATGCGCACGATTTTATCATCCAAAAGCCAGACGGATACGACACCCAGGTGGGCGAGCGCGGCCAAACGCTCAGCGGCGGCGAACGGCAGCGCATCAGCATCGCGCGCGCGATCTTGCACAATCCGCGCATTTTGATCCTCGACGAAGCCACCGCCTCGGTCGATACCGACACCGAGAAGCAGATTCAGGAAGCCATCGCGCGATTGATCAAAGGCCGCACGACCTTCGCCATCGCGCATCGCTTGAGCACCCTGCGGAACGCCACGCGGCTCGTCGTGCTCAAGGAAGGCAAGGTGGCCGAAGTCGGCACTCACGAGGAATTGATCGAGAAAAAGGGCGAATTCCATCGCCTCGTCCAGATGCAGCAGGAGATGAACAAGATCATCGAAGTGACCGGATGAAAAGTGAAACGTGATGCGTAAAACGTAAAACGTAAATCGATTGCTGGTTTTGGTCTGCCGTTTCCGTGCTTACGCATTACGTTTGACGCGTTACGCAAGTGTGAAGCACACGGACCAACAGACCATGAGCACATCTGTCAACGATCGGGATAGACAAGAAAACCCTGTCACCCTGGTCGAGGCTTCGCAATTGGTCTTCCTCGACGTGACCAAACTGCGCTTCTTCAAGCACGGTTCCACATTGCGGCTGACGGTGGACGGCGACTGTTCTTACCCGAAGGTCGGCATCGTGCGCGCCTTCCCGCTCTCTGAGCCGAGTCGCTTCCTGAGTGTCCGCGACGGCGGCGACAAGGAAGTCGGATTGATTGTCAATCCGGCGGAGCTCACCGCCGAGAACCGGAAGCTGGTCGAAGAGGATCTCGAACGGCGCTACCTCGTCCCCGTGGTCAAACGCATCGTCGCCGCGAAAGAACGCTTCGGAACGGTGGATTGGACGGCGGAGACGGATCGGGGAGTCTGCCGATTCACGACGCGAAACCTGCGCGAAAACGTCCAACGCCCGGCGCCCGGTCGCATCATCCTCAACGATGTCGATGGCAATCGCTACGACATCCGGAGCCTCGATGACCTGAGCCATGAATGCCAGCAATTGCTCTTCCGGCACATGTAGTTGGAGAGAGTGACTCTGGATAATTTGCGGAGCCTGGCCAAGAAGCTGAAAACCAACCACGCCCTCGCGCTCCAGCTTTAGGAGACCGGCAACGCCGACGCCAGGATCCTCGCCACGATGACTATGGCGCCCGGCCAGCTTTCACCTTGGAAATCGAGAGCATGGTGAAGCCGCTCGCGTGCTTCAAACTGATCGACGAGCTGGTCTTCAACGTCGTGGTGAACACGGATCATGCCGACCGCCTGCGCGTCCGCTGGATGGATTCGCCCCAGGAAATGTTAGGCCGAGCTGGGTGGAATCTTCTCATCGATCGGATCACAAGCCGAACACAGGGTGCATCTGAATTCGCTAATTCAGATTGACTACTTTTCCAGTGGTCGAATTCGATTGGCTGGCGCCACAAAACGACCTCGCACGCGCTGTGCCCTGGCAATTTACCGAGGAGACCGTTGGATGGACTACACGCGGAAGGTTTGTAGTCCCGCCTTTAGGC
>JACQWK010000725.1 GCA_016209525.1 Verrucomicrobiota bacterium | reverse complement strand
ATCGAAGATCAATTCCGTCCCATACGCCGACTCAACGGCTTCCTCTTGAACTCCAATCGCAAATCGCAAATCTAAAATCGCAAATCCATGAACGACCTCAAATTCGCCTTCCGCCAACTCCTGAAGAACCCCGGCTTCACCGCCGTGGCCGTGCTCACGCTCGCGCTCGGCATCGGCGCGAACACGGCTATCTTCAGCGTGGTGAACACGATGCTTTTGAAACCATTGCCGTATGAGCAACCGGGGCAACTGGTGCAAGTGTTCGAAGCGCAAAATACCGGCCAGCAGAGTTCGGTTTCGCCCGGCGTGTTTCTCGATTGGCGCGAGCAAGCCACGTCGTTCGATGGTTTCGCGGCCTACAACAGCGTCGAGCCGAACTTCACCGGCGCGGGCGAACCGGAGCGGCTCAATGGATTGCGCATGTCGGCCAACGGCCTGCAGCTTTTGCGCGCGCGTCCGGTGCTCGGCCGGATTTTTGCGCCGGACGAAGACCAGGCGGGGAAGGAAAAAGTTGTCGTGCTCACGCATCAATTATGGCAGCGCCGTTTCGGTGGTGACCGCGAAGTGATCGGGCGCACCGTGCTGCTCGACGATGAGAGTTACACCATTATCGGCGTGCTACCGGCGGGGTTCCTGCCATTCGAGTCACAGGAGTTTGTCATTCCCTATGTGCCCCAGCCGCGGTGGAGGGATCAGCGCGACAACCACTATTTGCGCGTGATGGCCCGGTTAAAACCGGGGGTCCCGATCGAACAAGGGACCACCGAACTCGATGCCATCGTCCAACGAAGCAAGCCGCTCTATCCAACGTGGAAACAGAACTGGGGCGTCACGGTAACTCCTTTACAGGAACAGCTCGTGCAAGGAATCAAACCCGCGCTGCTCGTGCTCCTCGGCGCGGTCGGGCTCGTGTTGCTCATCGCCTGCACGAACGTCGCCAATCTGCTCCTCGCCAAAGCCTCCGCGCGGCAAAAGGAAATGGCGATTCGCGCCGCGCTGGGCGCCAGTCGCGCGCGCATCGTGCAGCAGTTGCTGACCGAAAGCGTGCTCTTGTCTCTCCTTGGCGCCGGGATCGGATTGCTCTTCGCTTTTTGGTCCGTGAGCGGACTGCGCCACGTGCTCGGCTCCATGAACACCGCGCGCGCACACGAAGTCACGCTCGATGCGGGCGTGCTCGGTCTTGCGCTGGTCGTCTCGGTCATCACTGGACTTGCCTTCGGTCTCGCGCCGGCATTGCAAGCCTCGCGACCGAACCTTAACCATGCGCTCAAGGACGCAACGCGCGGCTCCGCGACTGGAGGCAACCGGCTGCGCAACTCACTGGTGGTCGGCGAAGTGGCGCTGGCGCTGATGCTCCTCGTAGGCGCCGGACTCCTGCTGCACAGCTTTTCCCGGCTGCTGGATGTGTCGCCCGGCTCCAATCCGCAGCGGGCGCTGACGATGCAACTGTCCCTCTCCGATCAAAAATATCCCGACAATGCGCGGCGGGTCGCGTTCTACAACCAAGTGGCCGAACGCGTCGCCGCGCAGCCCGGAGTGGAGGCGGCGGGTCTAAGCGGATTGCTTCCGCTGCTCAGCGGCACGCCCAATCGGTTCTTCCGCATTGCCGGTCGGGCGAATCATCGCGAGCCAGGCTACAGCGCGATCTTTGATCTTTGCACCGCGGATTATTTTCGAGCGATGGGCATTCCAATGCTGCGCGGCCGATTTTTCACCGAGCACGAAGTGGCCACCGTCGCGCGCGTCGCCATTATCAACGCCACTGCCGCGCGCGAATTTTTTCCTGACGAGGATCCACTGGGTCGGCAGATCGGCCAAGGCACCAACATGTCGGAGATTGTGGGTATCGTAGGCGACGTGCGCATGCGCGGTCTGACGCGCTCCCTCCAGCCGATGCTCTATCGCCCGCCAGTGCCCGACGATGCGTGGCGCAGCGCCACACTGGTCGTGCGCACTCACAGTTCGCCGTTGGCTCTTGCCGAAAGCGTGCGTCGGATCATCCAGGAAATTGATCCGGCCCAACCCGTGACGAACGTGCGGACGCTCGATGATGTGGTTAATGCTTCCGTGGCCGAACGCCGGCTGACGGTAGTATTGCTCGGCTCGTTTGCCGCGGTCGCACTGTTGCTCGCCGCCATGGGACTTTACGGTGTGATTGCTTACGTAGTGACGCAACGCACACGCGAATTCGGTATTCGCATGGCGCTCGGCGCGCAAGGCCGCGATGTGCTCCAACTCGTCCTGAGCCAGGGAATGAGACTTGTCGTGATCGGTCTTGTCCTCGGCGTAGTGGGCGCCTTCAGCCTCACGCACCTGCTCACAAAACTGCTCTACGAAATCAAGCCGAATGACCCGCTTACATTCGTCGGTGTATCGGCCGTGCTTTTGGTCGTGGCGCTGTTCGCGTCATGGCTGCCGGCACGTCGCGCCGCGCGAGTTCATCCGATGGAGGCGCTGAGATATGAGTAAGACTCCACAAGGCGAAGCTCCGATTGAAGTCGTCGCGTACGATCCGCGCTGGCCGTCGAAGTTCGAGATGGAGCGCGTGTTGTTGCAATCGGTGCTTGCTCCGTGGCTTGCCGGGCCAATCGAACACGTGGGCAGCACGGCGATTCCTGGAATGCCCGCCAAACCTGTCATCGACATCATAGCTGCGGTTGAGAATCTCGAAACATCGCGTCCCGCCATCGATGCACTCGCAGAGCTTGGCTACGTTTACTTCCCGTATCGCCCCGACATCATGCACTGGTTCTGCAAGCCCTCCGCTGCCTTCAGAACGCATCATCTCCATCTCGTGCCGCGCGGCAGCAAACGCTGGGTCGAGCGCCTGGCCTTCCGGGACGCCATTCGTAACGACCAGTCGCTCGCCGCCGAGTACGCCGCGTTAGAGAGCCGGCTCGCGCAAGAGTTCAAGTTCGACCGCGAAGCCTACACCGACGGCAAAACGCCCTTCGTCGAACGTGTCCTACGGAGCAGAGGAAGTGGTGCTTCGTCGGCCAATCGCAAATCGCAAATCCATGAACGACCTCAAATTCGCCTTCCGCCAATTGCTGAAGAACCCCGGCTTCACCGCCGTGGCCGTGCTCAGACTGGCGTGGTCGCGCGCGCTGAAGTCATTGCCCCCGAAGAACGCGGCGGACTTGACCATCCTCCAGGCCCACGTCAATCACGACGTCCCCGCCGCGCCGATTGACGTAATCGCGCGGACCGTAGCTGATGCGCCAGCAAAGTTCACCGGCACTCGTGTGCTCCTCGGCGGTGACCAGGCTGCGGTGGATTTCGACGCCTTCGCGGCGAGCACGCGCGTTCGCGGCGGCTACCGCACGGGCCAAAGACACCGCCAGTTCATCTTCCAGGACTGTTTTATCCAAAATCTGCGACATGATGCGTTCCCGTCAGGCTCCGGCCAGGATGCGCTCGGTTTCGCCGAGTTCCATCACGCTGCCCGACGGTGTGACACCGTAAACGAGCGCCGCGGAAATAACAAGCTCCCCGGCGTAATGAAGCGACTTCAAATCCGGGTCGTCGCGCACGGCGCGTTTGTCCGTCTCGCTTGGCTGCTGCAAATAGTCCGCGCCGGTGTTCGGATGCGTGTGAAACGAGGCGACGATCTCCGCACCCTCGATGCGGCACCCGAGATGAGCCGGCACGTGGATGACGTTGCCGGCTCCCTTCGGCCAGCGAATGACTCGCAGCGTTCCTGTCGGCTCCTGGACAACGAACCCACCTTCCTCGTGCCCGCCCGAAGGTCCCGGCTGCGACTCGCGCCAAGTCAGCCTCAATGCCGCGCAAATCGTTGGATTCTTGAGCAGGGTTTCGAGGCTCGCCATGAGGCGAAACTTTGTAGGCGAACGGCGGAGCGGCTTCACTGTGAACGGCGGCGTGAAAACGGGGGAAAACCGCCGGTTTGAAATTATTGTTTCTTCCACCGTATGAAATGAAAAGCCGCCACGGTAAAGCGGCGGTT
>JACQWK010000724.1 GCA_016209525.1 Verrucomicrobiota bacterium | reverse complement strand
CCTTTAGGCGGCCCGAACCGGCTAAAGCCGGGACTACAAACGCCGACCTGTCGTTCATCCAACGGTCTCGTCAAGAGGTGTCTCACGCTGCGGTTCGGGCAGCAGGATGCGCGCCCTCTACGGCAGCCAAGATGGCCGCCGCCACGAGGCCGCCAACAATTCGGATATGCACGAGACCTTCGGAGAGCATTCGCTCTTGAGGCGATGTCCGCTGGGTGGCTATGATTGGATCGGACTGAGCGGGTGTTTTGAAAATGGGTGGAACGGGCTACCAGCCCGTTTTCGGCGGCAACCTGCCGCCAAGAACGGCGGCAGGCTGGTAGCCTGCCGCAACAGGCCAGTGGCCTGTTCTACCCAAAAAGCATTTTCGAAACACGCTTTGAGGTTCATGCACATCGTGTTTCGCATCGTTTTTTCGTTCGGAGTGGTGCTCGTGGCGCCCCTGGGGCTTTGTCTCCAGGCGGCCCCGTTGCAAACGAATTCCTTGGAAGGATGGGTCACGGCGGGGGCCAACCCGCAGCGGACATCGTGGGTGCCCGACGCGGCGCCCACTGCGCTTGACGAGATCTGGGTCAAACCGGTGGAGCCGTATATTTCGCAAAAGGTGCAGATCATCGCGGCTGAGGGAAAACTGTTCCTTTCGACTGCGCGGGGGCTCTATGCCTTCGACGCGGATACCGGGGCCGACCTCTGGGTGTACGCCACCGAACTTCCGCTGGGTCACTCGCCGACTTACGCAAGCGGCCGCGTTTACGTCGGCGGTATGGATCGGAAAATCCATGCCATCGACGCGAGCACAGGCCAGGGACTGTGGACGTTTAGCGCGATGGGCGGATTCCATACGTGCCCCCTCGTCGTCGGCGGAGTCGTTTATGCCGGCAGCCGTGACGGACGCATGTACGCCCTTAAAGCGGCTACGGGAAAACTCGTTTGGCAGTTCCGAACAGCCGGACAAATCCTCCAGTCCGCCGCGTACCAAGACGGCATTGTTTTCTTCGGCTCGCAAGATGCGCACGCGTATGCTCTGGACGAGAGGACTGGCGCGCAAATCTGGCGGTCTCAGAAGCTCCCTGGCATGGGTTGGCACTCCTGGTGGCCTGTGATCTACAAGGACGCCGTTTTGTTCACGCGGACGGAGGTCGAAAAGGGCTTGGTCGGGTTCCAGAACGAATGGCTTTTCACGAAAAAAGTGTCCAACAGCCTGCCGGGAGTTCGGGGGAACGAGCCGGGCGACTGGGCGACGGGCGAGACAACCGTGGATCTCCGCACCAATCCAAACGGCGGCACGATCTGTGACTGGTTTGAGCGCTATCCCTGGCGTCGCAGCCTCATCGTGCTGGATCGTCGGACGGGTCGCGAAATCGCGTTCGATCTGGACAGTGACGGGATTACTGATGCCGCTCCCATGCTCTGGGCCTGGACTCACGGGGGAACGTGCTATCCGCCGTTGGTCAGCGGTCACGATAATGTGATTTACTTTCGGAGCGTCACCCACGCGGTCGGCACAAGCATTCCAGGAGCCGTGATGGTTGGCTGGAAGTACGGCACTCCATTTCTGAGTCTTCCCGTTTCGAATATGCCCGGGCAGAGCGGATTCTGGCCGGGAGATGAGCCGGTGGGAATTTCGGCGGGCGGCAAGTTCGTCTATTGGAACTTGTGCAACGACCGTTTCATCGGGAGCGCTGACCTATCGGTCGCGAACTCCGCGTTTCCTAACAACGATGGTCGCCGGCAGTGGCGACACGTGACTGGCGATGGGTTCAAAACGACCACCCTGCCCGCTGGGTACAACCGCCAGTCGAGCCAGTATCATTGGAGCGTGGGCCCTTCCAAAACCCGTCCCATGTACTGGGCTCATGGGGACAATGTTGGCCCCACGATCTACAACGGTCGAATGTACGTGCATCGTGGGAATGCAATCGTCGGTTTCGCCCCCGGCGGCTTGGGCTCCAGCGCACCCGTTTTGACGGTGGCGCGAGCCCCTTCCGGTGGCGTCGGACCCGATCCAATCCTCGAGGCTGCCTTGCGAGAGCGGCTCGAGGCGGAGGTCCAGAAGATTTTAGACTCGGGGCATTTGATGGCGGGATTTGCCAAAATCGGATTGGTCGATTTCATGACGGTGAATAGCTTGGGACAATACCTCCTGCATTATTGGCACAATCCCGCGGATATGCTTGCGACGTTGCTGCGCGCCCTTCCTCACTTGCCTGCCGCCGTGCAGGACAAAGTGCGCCGGTATCTCCAGGACGAGTACGCCTCCTTCCCTCCCCACAAGTACGTGCATATCGGGTTCAAAGATGGCGCGCCGCGCGAACCCTTCGATTATCCGCCTTCCACGGCGCGGATTTTCGAGCACGAATTCGGCCCACAGTTGGGCAGTCCCTTCCGCGGCTGGAGCAAACCTCCTCACAACGTCTATGCCCTGTGGAAATACGCCCAGGCGGGGCTGGCCGATCCTGCCAGCGTGTTCCGACACGCCGTGGGCGTGATCGGTTCGACGCCTTCGGACGGTTACCTCGAGGCCTTTCCACACGTCCACAATGCGTACATCGCAGGCTATCTCGGCTACGTGGGATTGGCCAAGATGGCTGGTCAACCTTACGCCGCGCAAGAGATGGAACTGAACCGACTCCTCCAGCTTCGCGCGCGGACCTTCCGGTGGGACGTGCAGGCCGACACAGGAAACGTCCAGAGCGATCAATACTTCTACACCTTCATAACGGCCTGGAATTTCATGTTCCTCGTCCCGGAGTTGGCGGATTATCTGCGCCAGAATGCGCGCCCGAAGGTGAAAGAAGCCATTGATCGCTACACCCACATGGCGCCGTACTGGATGGTCGGGCATAACGAAGAGGTCCAGCATGAAAACGGCTTGACGCCGCTGCATCAGACCCATGCGCTTTTCCAGGCCAAGGCTCAGATATTGAAAGCTTCGCGCGACGAATTGACCAAGCTCCTCGATCCCCCGTCCGTCGCCGTCGGCGACCTTTATTACATTCAGAATCTCACCGCCACGATCGAGGCAGCGCAGCGCGAAACACACTAACGAGACGCTCTCGTCCCACAGAATTCTGCTATCACGGCGCCACGATCTTCCACGTGCCGCCGGGCTGCGATGGGTTCAATAACTGTGCCTGGATCGCTCGGCTGCCGCCCATGAACCAGACCGCCATCTCAGTCGTTTGGGGATTCTGAAACAGCAGGTCGGCTTTTCCATCACCGTCCAAGTCGGTCACGCCCGCCACCCGCCAGTCTCCGGCATTGGGTGGGTCCGTCATGGCGGATCGCGTCATCCGGGTGCCGTCCAAAAACCAGAGAGCTATGTCCCCATTGGCATACTGAAATACCAGGTCAATGCTGCCGTCACCATCCATGTCGCCACCGCCGCTAACCTTCCACTGGAGATCGCCAGCGTTACGCGGCTCAAAATACGATCCTTGATTCAATCTGCTGCCGTCCATCAACCAAACAGCCAGTGTTCCGTCCGTATGTTGAAAGGCGACATCCGCTTTGCCATCGCGATTGAAATCCCCCACCGTAACGGCTCTCCAGCCCGAGCCGGGGCTCTGCGGGTTCAACAACGACGCCGAGTCCATTTTCACCCCGTCCATGAACCATACCGCCAGGGAAGCGTCGGTATGCTGAAACAGCAGGTCTTTTTTGCCATCGGCGTTGAAGTCTCCCGACCCGCAGATCCGCCATCCGCTTCCCACTTGGTTTGGATCGAGAAAAGTACCAGACTCCTGTTTCAAACCGTTCATCGACCAAGCGGCCAGAAAGCCGTCGGAATCCTGGAAAAGAATCTGTGTATTGCTGGCAGGCGGTGGCGATGGTGGGGGTGAAGTTGTGACGGTAATCGTGCTCGAATTACCGCCGGTCCCAGCGTTGTTGTAGGCCCGCACGCGGTAATAATACGCCGTGCCCGCGCTCAGTCCGGAAACCGTCCAACGCAAAGCATTTCGCACATCCAGATCTTGGTAGCCAGAAACGTAACTGCTGAAGGCGCTGCTGGGGGAAACATCCAGGCGATAACCGATAGCTCCCGTCACGCTGCTCCAATTCGCGGTAAAGCCGCTGCTGGTGAGACTGGTTCCTGGAGCTGCCACTGGGGCTGCCGGAGTTGTGGCCATGAAATTCGCCACCAGCGTGCGATTTCCATTCAGCGTGAAGTTGTAGCTTGCCGAAGTGCTCACCACCGTTCCGTTTTCCGTCCAACTCGAAAATGTGTAGCCGCTCGCCGGCGTCGCCCGGATCGTAACGCTG
Source organism: Verrucomicrobiota bacterium (assembly GCA_016209525.1). GTDB lineage: Bacteria > Verrucomicrobiota > Verrucomicrobiia > Limisphaerales > SIBE01 > VHCZ01. Next base: position 4,273 of record JACQWK010000724.1, on the reverse strand, counting down.
CTGCCAGGATTGAAGCTGCCTCCACCGGTGACCGTCCCGGCAATTGCCGGTGCTGAGCTGAGTCCGATGGACATCTTTGCGGCGGGCGGAGATTCGATGGTCAGCGTTGCGGCAGCGCTGGTGACTGAACCGGAAGCGTTGCTCACGATCACGGTGTAGGCGCCGCCATTTGCGGACTGAGCGTTGTTGATCGTCAATGTTGGTCCCGTTGCTCCGGAAATGGCGACTCCCTTGAATCGCCATTGGTAGGCCGGCTCCGGCATCCCGGTAGCAGTCACCTTGAACGTCACCGAACCTCCCATTGGCGCGGTTTGGCTGGCTGGCTGGGCAATAATCTTTACCGGAAGCAACGGACCGACCTTGATGAGACGGGGTAAATTCGAACGATCCGCCAGACCGTTATCGTAGATAATCGCGCTCTCCCTCGTTCCTTCGGCCAGCCATCGAACTGCATTGGGGTTATTGGAAGGATGCGGGAAGGAGAATTCCCACCTTTTTTCTCCGGAAGCACTCAGGCTCAGAAGCACACTCTCGTTGAGCGATCGAGTCTTGCCCTGAAAAAGGGTCACACCGAATATTACCAAAGAGCCGTCGGTCGATTGACGGAATTCCTTAGCGTAGAAGTAAGCCCAACCACCCTCCCAAAGTCGAGTTTGTTGGTGTTCCCAAAGTTTGACCCCCTGGAGGTTCCATTTAATCAGATTGGGGGACCCTGGCCCTCCATCGATCAAAAAACCGCCGTCCTGAGTTGGAAAAACGTCGTTCACAGCGTGAGACGGTGTAACTATGACCCGTTCCGAGCCGTTAGCGTCAAAAACATGAACAACGCTGCGTGCTGGATCACCGGCGGTGCCCACGAAAACACAACCGCCGTTCTTCAACGCCTTTAGACTTCTTAGAGAAGAGGTCCCAAAAATCCCGATAATCTGAAGATCGCGCACTATCCACCCACGCCCACTTCCTCCGACATAAACGGTTCCATCCTCGCCGAACGCCGCTTGTATGGACGTCTGTAGTGCCCCTTCAAACAGCTGAACACTCGAGTTGGTCTCTCCATTCGGACGCAGCTTATGAAGATCGCAAACGTCTGTCGTGGATGTTGTTTGTCGATTTCCAGTATTAATGCTGCCGGCTACGGTTTTGGTTCTGCTAACTTGTTTTGTAGATACCAGAACATATCCTCCGTCCGCCGTTGGTTTGATACCACGCGGATAGGCAGGCTGAACATATGTCGAGCCCTCAATGGAGTTTGGGTTGCCTGTCTCCACTGCAAGTCCGAAGGTTTTGTCCCATTCGCGGTTGCCCGATTGATCGAACTTGGTGAGTTGGTTGGTCGTGCCGGAACGAGAGACCAGAATATAGCCGCCAGCTTTGACCCGGCGGAAGAACATCATGCTTCCAATTTTTGAGTGGAATTTTTGCCAGAGGGGCTGGCCTGCCGCGTCGGCCTTCAGAAGCCAGAAGTCGGACGCGAGTGCCTGATTTGTTCGGTAATTAGAGGACCCGGCCAGGATGAACGAGCCATCCTCTTCTTGCACGACCGTTGATAAGGCATTGGTTCGCCCTGGCTCCGGCGCAAACGTTCGTTCCCAGTGGATTCCAACTGTAGTCGTTGACGTCGTGGCGGTTGGCTGAGTGACGATCACGCTGGCGATTTTGCTCGTGACCGAACCCTGCGTGTTTTGCGCGATGACATCGTACGAACCGCCGTCTTCGAGTTTGGCGCTCGAGATCACATAGACGCTGCTGGTCGCGCCTGGAATAGGCTGGCCGTTTTTGCGCCACTGCAGTGATGGAGCGGGGTTGCCTTCGACCTTCACCATCAGCGTAATCGAATCGCCCACCAGAGCGGAGGTTCCAGACGGCGAGGTAACGAAGAAAGGCTCCCGTTTCTCCGGCTGGACTGTGGCTGGCTGGACCGTGAGTGTTGCGGAGCTGCTTTTGATGGAGCCTTGTGAGTTCCGAACTTCCACGCTGTACTGGCCGGCGTGACTGAGCGTCAGGCTCGAGATGGAATAGGAGGCGGCCGTTGCCCCTGAAATATCGGCGGTGCCCTTGCGCCACTGATACGTCAGGGGCGCGGAACCGGTGGCGGTGGCTGAAAAAACCGCCGGTTGACCCACATCCTTAATTTGGCTTTGTGGCTGGACAGTGATGGTTGGGGGAACGAGTTCCACAGCCAGGGTGGCGGCGGAGCTGGTAACGCTTCCGATCGCATTGCTGACCCGGACGCTATATGTCCCCGCATTTGCGGTTGTCAATTTGTTGATTGTATAACTGCTGTTGACCGCTCCGGAAATCGGGGAACCGTTTTTCAGCCATTGGTAAGTGGGAGCTGGTGCGCCATCGGCTTGCACGGAGAAGGTCGCGGATTCCCCTTCCCGTTTCGTGAGGCTGGCCGGGTGAGTTCGGATTGTGGGAACCGTCCCAGGAACCGTCCCGACCGTGAGGACCGCGCCGCTACTTGTAACGGAGCCAACCGAATTGCGAACCACCACAGTGTAGGTTCCCGCATCGCTCAATTGGACGCTGCTGATCATGTAAGTTGAGCTGATCCCGCCGATCCTGGTGCCGTTCTTCCTCCATTCGTAACTGAGGGGGGGAGTTCCCGCCGCGGTCACACTGAACGTGAAAGAGAGTCCGACCCGCACCGCTCCGCCTTTAGGTTGCGCCGTAATGACGGGAACCTTGGGAAAATACGCCGCCGTCAGACTGTAGCTTTTAACAAAGTTGATCGCGGAGGCGTCGTCCATTTTGATGTAGTATCGCCCTGACGGGGGATCTTTGATATCGATTTGCGGTTCGATGCTCCAACCGCTCTTGTAATCGGCGGTGGTTTTTTCAATGGAAGTGCTGCTGTCGGCATTGAAAGCGCGCGCAACGGGAGAACCTCTGCGCGCGAAGATCACCGGACTGAGAGCGAAAGGTTCGGATGGACCGAACCTGTCGTTCCCGACTACTAAGCCGGAATAGGAAATGGTAAGCCTGCCCATGTCCGCCGGCACATCGATGTAAGGGTCCGCGGAATCCGGAATGTTATGGACCGTGCTGCCATTTTGCAGTTGAAGCGCTGAAAGCCGCAGGGGGACAAGAAGGCACAAAAGTGCAACTAGAACGGGCGTTTTCATTGGATGGTGATGATTGGTTCAATCTGATTAACCGCTGGTCGCCAAATCGAAGAATTTCGGCGGTTTCTATTGAGTCCGCATCCGAAAGAATCGCTGCGGTGCGGACGCATCGGCATCCTTGAATTGGACGGTGCTGCTGCCGGGCAGAATGGTTTGGAGGTTGATCCAATCCTTCAGGTCCAACGATGCTTGCAAGATGTAACTGAGGCCCGGTTCTCCAGAAAAGCTCAACTCAATTGACCCATCCGGCAACCGTCGCAGCGCACTGACTGTCAGAGGCCGGGCCAGTGTGCCCGGCTCGATAAACACTGAGCGGGCCACGCCAACTCCACGATTTCCTCGTGAATCGATGGGTGTTACGAGGAACTGATAGGTCCCGGTCTCGGTCAGACCGGCGACGCTCGCTTGCAGCACAAGCGAAACCTCCCTCGCTGGAGCCGCGGCTTTCGCCAAAACTGGCTGACTCGCCGCGACGCCATTGAGATACCATTGCATCTCGATGAACTCGACCAGGGCTGGCGGTAGATCCTCCGGGTTTTCTTTGTAAAACGGGCGGGAAAAGGCGATCGACCAGTGGCCCACGTCATCCTTTACCCGGCAGGTCAGGGTGTGGGTGCCGTCGGGCAGCGCCGAAATGGTCGCGGGAGGAATATCAATGATCAGGGTGTTGGAGTTGCCCGCAACGCTTGTCGGCGAGGCTGTCCCGTTGCCTGGACCAGGATCGGCGTTGATGAAGTACTCCGCCTCCGTTATCACCGACGGGGAAATGTTGATCGGAGTCTCCTTGTGGAACGATCGAGAGAAGGCAATGGACCAATTGTCCGCATCATCTTTTACCCGGCAAGTCAGCGTATGAACACCCTCTGGCAGCAAGGAAACCACCGCGGAAGGAATATCGACGAGGAACGTGCTGGGGATGCCGGGAGAACTCGCGGGCACGGCGGTTCCGTTGCCTGGACCAGGATCGGTGTCGATGAAGTATTCGGCCGCGGTTACCATTGCTGCGGAAACCGGCAGCGGTATGGCAGCGAGGGCCAAAGCCGACAGCAGAAGAAGGGTTTGCTTCATGGCGAGCGCAAGGATGGGAGATTAAAACGACTGAGCATCGACCTCGAACCGTAGGCCGCTGGTGCTGGTTACCGCGG
>JACQWK010000692.1 GCA_016209525.1 Verrucomicrobiota bacterium | reverse complement strand
CTCCCCGGTGCAGTGCAGGTGCGACTGCGTCTTCAGATCGTCAATCGCCAATGGCAGATCGCAGATTCCGCGGTCCGGTGCACCGGGTTGTGATACCAGCAGGTTGAGCGATGAGGTTGAGAGTCGGCGAATTGCTAGTCCCGAATTCAACGATGCACTGGCTCTTTGCATCTCCCCGCAAATCGCAAATCCTAAATCCTAAATCGTAAATCTCTGAGTCCGGTGCGCCGGGTTGTGGCGGCAAGGCGGTTGAGGGATGAAGGTTGAGGGTTGACAGTGCAAAAACCGTCGTCCTCATCCGGTACGCTCCCCGGTGCAGTGCAGGTGCGACTGCGTCTTCAGATCGTCAATCGTCAATCGTCAATCGCCAATTGCCAGGTTTGCCAACTCTCTGGCCGCTTTCAATTGACTACCGACTACTGACTACTGACTACTGGCCACTGACCAACTGGCCACTGGCATCTGATGGCGGAGATTGACAATCCTCTGCCGTAACCGAAGATTTCCCGCATGGCTGGCCGATCAATAAACGTTTCGCTGACGCCGGAGATGCGAGCGTCCATCGACGCTCGCGTGCAGTCTGGACAGTACGGCGATGTCAGCGATGTGATTCGCGCGGGACTCCGAGCGCTGGCGCGTGAGGAGATGGTCGCCGGTTATCGCGAATTTCAGAAGATCATGTCCAAGCTCCCGCAAGAGCCGATCACTTCGGAGATTGAGCAGGAGGTGGCGGAAGCCGTTCGCCAACTGCGAAGCACGGAACAGCGAACGAGGCGCAAGTGATCCGCGCCGTTTTCGATTGCAGTGTCTTGATCTCGGCCATTGGCTGGGGCGGGAACCCACGCGCTTGCCTCACAACTGAAAAAGCCTTTTGGAGTGGCGATGGTGACGCCGGTTGAGTTTCTAAAACTGGTCCGGGCCCGCGCTGGATTCTGACCACTGACCACCGGCCACTAATCTCTTTTCAATCAAGGAGGCTTGTCGTACTTTCCGGACCATGAATACCGAAGTCCTGGAGAGTCCTCAGACGTATGAGCAGGAAAGGGGGAAGCCCATGCCGAGCGAGAACCACGGAATCGTCCAAACCAACCTGGCGATCGAACTCGCCAAGCACAAGGAATACCGCGTCATCAGCGAACTCTCGTTGGTGCTGAACGACCGTCCGTTGACGCCCGATCTCTCGATCTATCCACGGCGGCCTGTGGACTTCCGGCATGACAAAATCCGTCTCACGGACCCGCCGTTGACAGTCGTGGAAATTTGGTCGCCGACTCAAGAGCCGCAGGAAGTGATGAACAAAGTCGAGGCGTATCTCCAGAGCGGCGTGAAGAGTTGTTGGGTGGTGAGCCCGCCGCAGCGCACCATTACGATCTACACGCCGGACGGCGGCCTCAAAAGCTTCGCGGAAGGCCAGGTGAAAGACCCGGCCACCGGCCTGACCGCCGACTTGGAAGCGGTCTTTTCTTAGAGCGGGATCGGCGCACTTCGGGGATGAGGCACGCGAGACGCGCTTCCTTACGTTGGCCGCTCCGGTCCATAATCGCCTTAACTGTCGGCCAGCCATGGCCACTGATTACTAAGCACTGATCACTGATTACTGGCAACTGGCAACTGACAACTGGCCGCTGACAACTCCCTTGCCACCGTCGCGCCTTTCCGCTAACGTCCGTCCACGATGCCGAGGGACGCAGCATACGTGGCGGTGTACGATGTCACGAGCGACCGGGAGCGAACCCGATTGGCCAAGGTGTTGGAGGGTTTCGGTCTGCGTGTGCAGTACAGCGCCTTCGAGCTTCGCCTGACTCCCGCCACGCGCAAAACGCTGCTGCGCCGCGTGGAGGATTTGAAGCTCGAATCCGGCTTCCTCTATCTCTACCGCCGCGCCGGCAACCACGACCGCGCCGCCGTCGGCCAAGTCCCGGACGATCCGCTGGCGGAGACGGAGCATGCGTTTGTCGTGTCCGACACGAACGAAACCCTGCTGCCTCGAAAGGATGCCAGACGCTCGCAACATCGGACTAAACGCGACCCTATGCCTGCTCCCAATCAAGTGGCCGTGGAGAATCAGGGCTTCAATCCAGTCTTGGCCCCGGCCCTGGAGTCTGCGCTTATCGCTTCTGACGATGACGCGACTCCTCAGGTCCAGGGCAGTGCCGCGAGTTCCGTATGAGCACGACGCGGACACTCATTGGGAACAGCTTTCCTTTGTCGCTCGTCCGGCGGCGCGTGGTGATCACGCCGGAGAGCGTCGAGAAACTGCGTACGCGCCTGAACGCGGCGCCGCCTGCTTCGTTCTGGGGGCATGCCAGCACTTTGCCGCACGCCAACCGCTTGCTTGAGGTGGATTTGACCCCGCGGACGGAACGCCCGGCTTTGACACTTGACGCCGCCAGCCTTCCGGAACTCGATGGGCGCAGCTACACCGAATGCTGGCTGCTCTCGCCGAACTACGCCGCCGGTTTTCGCCCAGCCCCGAACGCGGAAGTGCCGCCGGACCAAATCACCGGCTGGCAAGTGCTGCGGCTGAACTGGGAAGACTAAAGGAAGGCACAATGAACGACAACGGATGGTTGTTTGTCGCGGCGGCAAAGGGGATTCAGCGCTACGTTCTCAGCGGAGACAAGCTCACGGAGATGATTGGCGCCAGTGAGCGCGTGGATCGGCTGCCCCGGCAAGTGCTCAACGCCCTCCTGCGCGAAGCGGGAGTCGCTGCGAAGCCGCTGACGCAAGCCGCTGGCGGCGCACGTCTCCTGTGTCAGAACGAAACCGATGCCAGGCGGTTGGCGCTTCTGTGGCCGGCCATTGCCTCCAACTTTGCTCCCGGTCTCGAAATGGCGTGCGCGATCGCTCCGGTGGACGACAGGCTGGGCACTGCCTTGACGGTGGCCGAGAATCGACTGCTCCGGCACCGGAACGAGCCTCAGATTCCGCTGCCACCGGCCGGTCCTTTGGTGGCCCGCAATCCGCGTTCCGGATTGCCGGCCGTGACGACTGTCAACAAGGATGGCTGGCTGGACATCGCGGCGGCGCGGCAGCGGCTGCTGAATGATCCGGCTCACTTTGGACTCTTGGGCCGGGTCATCCCTGACAAGGCACAGGCGCCAGCTTATCGGCGCAACTTCGATGACTTCGTGCAATCGGGGAGCAACTATGTCGCCGTCCTCCACGCCGACGTGAACGGACTCGGTCAGGCTGTGCAGCGGATGATTCCAGAACTCGACGCGATGCCTTTGGATGAGGCGACCGACAAGTACACCCGGTTCTCCGCCGCCACTGCGCGGGCCACGGAAGCGGCGGCCCAATCGGCTGTCGGCGGCTACCTGACGGCCTTGCAGCAGCGGACCGGCAGACCTATTGAAGCCTTCGCTTTTCGGCCGATCGTCTGTGCCGGGGAAGACTTCACTGCCGTCATGCAGGCCGACGACGCGGTGGATTTCGTCCGGACCTACCTCACCGCCTTGGAGCAGCAGTCCGCCGCTGCCCTCCGCAAGTTGGGCCTGTCGTCCCTGCCGGCGGAAGGGTTCACTGCCTGTGCCGGGATTGTCTTCTGCAAGCGGAACTACCCGTTTCTCCAGGCCTATGCGGTGGCGGAGTCGCTGTGTGCCTATGCCAAGAAACACTCCGGGCGCAGGGCCTCGGCGCTGGCTTTCACCCGCATCAAATCCTCGCTCACGGCAGGTGAGGGCTATGCGGACATCGTGGAGGCTGCCTTCACATCTGCCGGCTCGGTCCTCACGATGAATCCTTATCACGTCGGGGACCGTCCTCGCAACGGGCTGCCTTCATTGGCCGGATTGGAACAATTGCGCGACGCCTTGCAGGGCGTGCCCCGGAACCAACTGCGCGAATTCGTCAGCCGCGTCTATGATGGGCCGGACGCCGCCGATCTGGCCTTCGAACGGCTGGAGATGCTGCTGGAGGACCGCAACCAGGAACGCAAACTCGAGGCGCTGAAAGAAGGCTTCAGAGCGGTTTCCGGAGCCGGTCTGTGGGAAGAGCGCCAGGGCCAGTCTCGCCGGACTCCACTCTACGACGCGCTTGAGCTGTTGCAGTTTTCTTCTGCGCGCCCGTCTCGGCAGCCAGCCGGTCAACGCCTAAACCAACCTTCACACCACTACCGTGCGAACCTTCGCCGTCACCATTGAACTGCGCTCCTACTGGCACGCCGGCACCGGCCTTGGCCGCGGCGCGGACGCTGATGCGCTGGTGCTGCGCGATCGCGACGGACTGCCCCACCTTCCTGGCAAGAGTGTCAAAGGACTCCTGCGCGAAGGTATGCAACTCGCGGAGGATTTCGGACGCGCGCCGTCTGGAACCACCGTGCTGCTGTTCGGCGCCATCACTGACAACCGAACGCCCGCCAGCGAGGGCTCTGTGCAGGTTGACGACGCCTCGCTTTCCCCAGCCCTCACGACGGCGCTTCGCCAGCAGCCTGATATCGCTCGAGCTGGTTTGTTTTCGACGATCTCCTCCACGGCTATGACGGACAACGGTGTGGCGAAGGATCACACGCTCCGGACCCATGAAGTTGCAGCCCCTGTCATGCTCTGGGCCACTCTCCGGGTCGAAGACACCGGCGTCGGGTCGGACATTCAGCAACGGCTGCCTGAGTTATTGAGCAGGGCTGCTGCGCTCACCAGGTCGCTGGGGGTTCACCGGCATCGTGGCCTGGGACGCTGCATGGTGCGAGTCGAGGAAACGACACAGCCACCCGCCGCCACTTCGGCTTCGCCAGCCGCATTCGCGCTCCCCAAAAACCGCGAGCAATGGCTGCAAGCAACCTTGCTCTCTCCGGTCGTGGTGACGGCACGAATGGGCACCACAGGCCAACACGAAACGCTGGATTACCTGCCCGGCTCCGTGTTCCTGGGCGCTGCGGCGCGAGCCTTGCGCCCCGGCTGGGACGACGCCCGCTTCTGCCGCGTTTTTCTGGGAGGCGCAGTGCGGTTTGGCGACGGCTTGCCTCTCGGTTGTGCCGTCGGCGCGCCCACGGGAAGCGGCGAGATCGGTTGGCCCGTACCAGGTTGCTGGTTCACGCCCAAGCTCAAAGGAGAGTTGAAAGAGGTGGTCTGCTGCCTCGATGGTCACCCCGTCGGCGACCAACCGCAGCAAGTCCGCGTGGGCTGCGCCACTGCCGGGCATGGACGCTTCCGGATTCGCCCTGACTATCTCCTCAAGACCGCAGTGGACCGTGACCAGTTCGGACGGACGGAGGAAGAGAAACTCTACGGTTATGAATCCCTGCCGGCCGGTTCCGTCTTTCGCTGCCGGGCGAGTTGGGAGCAGGGAGCGGACGCGGACGCGGAGGCCGTCCTCCGGGCACTGCTGCATGGCCCCGTGCGCCTGGGCCGCTCCCGATCCGCCCAGTATGGCCGCGTGCAAATTGGACTTTGCGCTCCTCCGCCGCCTTTGCCGCCGGCGTCCATGACAGGCGAGCGAATGGCCATATACCTCGCAAGCGACCTCGCACTTGAGCAGAAGGGAATGCCGGTACTGTCTCCAAGGCTGGAGGACTTCGGCTTGGAGAGAGTGGCGGGGGCGAGGTTCCTGCCCGAGGCCAGCCAGATTCGGACGCGCCGGTATGCGCCGTGGAACGATTTCTGGCACACGCGCGATACGGAACGGTTTGTTCTGGGGCGCGGGAGCGTGTTGGTTTTCCACGCGCCGGGCGTGGATTCCGCGGCGCTCCAGCAGCAACTCAATGGCGGCGTGGGCCGGCTCCGGCATGAGGGCCTCGGGTGCGTGCAGGTGCATCCGGGTTGGGTGGTCCAGCCACCGTCGAAGCTCGTTGAGTTTTCACCGGCTAGCCACCAACCGGGGACAACGAACGCCAATCTCAACAACACGGAGCAGCGCGTGCTCGACATGACTGTCCGGCACGAGCGGTCGGCGCGCCTGGAAACGCTGGCTCTGGCTCTGGGACGGCAATGGGCTGGTGCCTGGATTCGTCTTCACCAAGAGTTGGATCGCGACGTCCGGCTAGGTGCGAGCCAGTGGAGCCTGGTGTGTGCGACGGCGACCCGGCGCGGAGGGGACATCGCGGGTCTGCGGACAGAGTTGCTCGACTTTTTCCAGAATGGGCTCCGGTCCCAGTATTGGCTTCCCGACCCGCCCAAGCGCGGTGACGCTCCGCCGCGAATCGGGGACCATGTCCTCAAGGCCCTGCACTGGCAGGGCGTTGCGCAACCCTCCCAACTGGCCACGATGCCGGAAGCGGATCGCCACGCGCTGGCTATCGGCACCTTGGTGATCGCCGCCAGTCAAATGGCCCGGAAACTCCAACGCCGGCAGGATTGAAAATGAACTCCTCCGCCACAACACGCCGGACGCTTCGCGACTATCCCATCCGCCGGGTTGCGCGCGTCACGATTGAATTCACCACCGCATTTCACGCCGGCAGCGGCCGGGCGGGTGAAGACGTGGATGCGTTGGTCGTCACGGACGCCAACGGACTCCCTGCCATTCCCGGCAGCAGCCTCGCAGGGGCGTTGGCCACCGCGTTCGCCGCCCGCATCGGGGAAAGCAGCGACAACGAGCGCAAGCACGGCCAGACCCGCACGGGAGGTCTTTTTGGCTGGCAGCAGAAGGCCAAGGGACAGGGTTCGCGCCTTCATGTCTCGTGGGGCTGCCTGCATAACGCCCGAGGCTTTCCGGTCGAGGGCATTCTCACCGAAGCCGAACTCGTCGGCGATCCCGTGCTCTCACTCGCGCGGCGCGTTACCGCCCGCGATCACGTGGCCCTCGGACATCGTGGAGCTACTGAAGGCGGTCGCCGCCTGAAGTTTGATGAGCAACCTTGTGCTGCCGGGCATCGTTTCACGTTCGAGTTGGAGTTGACGGACACTGAGCCGGGCCGCTCCGACTGGGAAGCCGTGCTGCGGTGCTTCGGGCAGGCAGACGTTCGACTGGGCGGGCGCACGCGCCGAGGTTATGGAGGCTTCCGCGTCGTAGCCATGCAGCAGAGGAGCTACGATCTTCGCCTCAATCAAGGGTTCGATGAGTTTGCAGCCCGGCCGATTGGACTGGGCGCTGCTCTGCCCGGCGCACGGCCGTTTGTGACCCCCGCAAGTGGCGAACGGCTCGAAGTTTGGGTCACTCTGAATCCTCTCGGGTGGTGGCTCTTCGGCGCGGGCGTCGGCGAAGCGGACATGGAGCCCGTTTGCGGGGACCGGATCGAGTGGGCGTCCGACGATGCCAACGCACCAGTCAAGGCGGTGCGGACAGGCCTGGTGCTGGTGCCCGGTTCCGCAGTCAAGGGTGCGCTCAGTCATCGGATTGCTTTTCATCACAACCGGCTGGACGGATGCTGGGCGAATCGCATTGCGCCGGACGACCGACCGGGTAACGACGCGCGATGGCTGCGGGCGCAAGCTGACAAAAAACTCGAGGCGTTCACTGGCCAGAACAACAAGGCCGTCCGGTGCTTATTCGGCCAAGGCAAAACAGGCAGCCTGGGCCAGCGCGGCCGCGTGTTACTTAACGACGCGCTGCTGGTGGATCCTGGTGGTGCCTTCCTGCCTCACGTGGCCATTGACCGCTTCACGGGCGGCACGCTGGGTGGCGCACTATTCAGTGAATCCCCACGCTGGCGCGGCGGCCCATTCGAACTCAAATTTACCGTGCTTCAACCCGAACAGCTTCCCTCGCTCGCGCGCCAGGCCTTGCACGCCGCTTTGACGGACTTGGTTGAAGCCCGCCTTCCGATTGGCGGCGGAGCCATGCGTGGACGCGGTTTCTGCCGAGGCGAATTGGTCTGGCAACACTTTGGGCCTGGAGGCGCCACCGAACTGACCGGTGACCGCCTCGAACAGTGGCTCAAACAGTCTCCTCCAAAGCCCAGATGAACACCGCCGACCTCCTCAATGGGATTCTGGCCGACCGGGAATTGCATCTCCACGACCCGGCCCATCATTTAGCCCTGCCCCAATTCCGCGTTGGTGCCCTGTCGTCGCGCGCAGAGCTTCACGCCGATGCAGCGGTGGCACTGCGGAGCTTCCTCAACTTCGAAGGCGAGGGCTGGCTCTGCCTGGGCGACCACCCCGAAATCCTGAGCCTTCCGGCGACCAAGGTCAACACGGTCCCCGGCGCTTGGCCGCACAGTGGCGAGCGCGCCAGCGGCAATACCAGTCTGCACCTCCAACGCGCTGGAGACGGCTGGCAGTTGACCTGGGTGGAGGAACGTGCGGGCGGCACCGCCACCGAAGAGATCCTGACGGAGGTCCGTTTCCTCGGCACGCGGGACATGCCGCCGCTGCGATACGCCGTGCATTGGCACCCGGAGTGGATAGGTGGCGCAACCGCCGGCCACCAGGAGTTACGTCCCGTCCACTACCGGTTTCTCGGCTTCGATCACTCAAAACCCTCCTGAGCCATGCCCACCCCACTTTCCCTGCCGCTGCCGTCGCTCTACAATTTCGTGCCGCTGGCCGACCAGGTGTTTTTTCCGCCGTGGTGGCCGCAGGTTTCGCATGACGTTCCCTTTCGTGAGGGCCTCTGCGGGAGCTTCACGATCGAAGCTGAAGCGATGACGCCGATTTACGTGCGAGCCAAAGGCAACTGGCAGTACCTGAAGAAGAAAGCGACCCCGGAAGACTTCCAACCGCCGCCCGACGACTATACAGACTTCTTCAAATTGCCCGACGACACCTACGCTATTCCCGACACCTCGGTGAAAGGAGTCATCCGCGCCGTGTTGGAGATTGCTTCATTCGGGAAGCTGGAACGGATTGACGCGGGAAAGCGACCAGCCGGAAAGGATGGCGATTCGCTTGGCTACCTGCGGGGCAACACGCAGAACGACTCTGGCTGGGACTACAGCCTTGACTTGGCTGAAACCATTTTCGGTCGCGTCAAGGGACGCGACGCCGGTCGCGGGCGCGTGGCCTTCGACTCGTTGCGTGCGTTGGAATCTCCCCAGCCATTGTCCTTCCAGCGGATCGTTCTCGGTCAGCCCAAAGGCAAGTACGCGCCGACCTATCTGAAGCAGACAATCACCGACGCGTCCACTGGCCACGTCGCGGGCGGCCTGACCACATACGGGAAGAGCAGCGCGAGCCTGCGCGGTTGGAAACGCTATCCCGTGCCACAAGACGGGAAATTACGTGATGTTCCAGATCCGCCGCCGCTCGACCCAAACGTCCTTGGGAGCCCGCCGCGCTGGGACCTCGCAAGCCATTTCCGTCCACTGCCTCCTGAAACTAGGTTCGATGGGCAAGTGCGAATCCACAATCTGTTGCCGGTTGAGCTTGGCGCGCTAGTGTGGGTGCTGGAATGGGGCGGAGATGAACGAGGCCGCAAATGCTGGCACAATCTTGGTTTGGCCAAGCCGTACGGCTTCGGTTGCGTGCGCTGCACCGTCATCCGCAATAATGTCTTCCACCTCGCCGACCGCAATGCTGCCGTTGACCTGGCAGCCTGTCGCGCGAAGTTCGAGCAGTGCATGGATCACTTCACCGGCGAGGTGTTCGGCAAAAAATGGAGCGATACCCCGCAACTGCGCACCTTGTTGGACATGGCAGATCCTACCCTGCCATTGCCCGGAAGCATGGAAGCAAGATACCCTCGTTACTCGAATGACGAGAACAAGAATGAATTCCAGCGTTATGCGCAGGGCCAGTACGCCCTGCTGCCTTATGGCGACCCGACGCTCAGGTCACCCGAGGAAGTTTCCCCAACGTTAGCTGGGCCTCCAAGTTCAGACGTCCGGGTCACGCCCCCACCAGAGCCCCCCAAACCTCTCCCGGAACTCACCGGTCAAATTGCTCAAGTGTCCTTCCTCAGACGTGAGGGTAACGATCTGATTTTCCGCCTCAAGCATGAGAAGGAACCTTTCGATGCTTGGCTCCGCAAGCCGCAACACCCTCGGTTTTGCGGCGAGATCAAACAGGGCGCGGCCTTCAAACTCCAAGTCATCGGCACTGAAGGCAACGCGTACATCCTCTCAGAAGTCCAGAGTCCTTGACGTTCGTATCAACTTGGTGCCCCCTCAAGATTCCTATGTCTACCGCCGGCCCTGAACAGTCAGATATGAACCAAACTGAAGCCTTGGACTCGACCGGTGCTGCCCAAAAGATTCCACACTTCCCGTGGCGACTGTTTCTTGCCGCTCTCGCGCTGATCATCTCGGGTCATGTCTTTTCTGTGGCAGTCCACGACTTCGCGTGGGAGGCATTGCACTTTTGGGCGTTGGTGCTTACGGGGGCGGCGGTTGGCGGCTTGATCTGGTGCGCATGGGACATCTACCAGCGCCGACTGGAGCACTCGGTGCCGCTGCCGTCCTTGCTCGGCTCCGTGCTGGCCAGCCACTGGCTCGCGCTGGATCTTCACCACGCGTTGCACTTGCCCTGGTGGCTCCTTTTCGTTGGTGGTGTCTTGGTTTTCTTGCTGGTCGCCAGCCAAGCCCACCACTGGCAGCACGAACTGGAGATGGGCCGCAGCCTGCGACGGGAGCTTGCCACCGATTACGTCCTCAAGAGGCCCATTCGCGCCCTTGTGCTCGTTGTCTCAAAGCCGACATCGATGCCCTTGTTTGCCTCGGAGACCTCCGTCTTCCCAGTCACTGTGCCTGTGCCGAAGAACGTTCAGGGCAAGCCCAGCCCCGCAGAGCTGTCAGGCAAACTCGCCGATGACATCCGCAACAATGGCCCTAAAGCTCTCGGCTGGACCTGGAATTGGCAGCAGACGCTCCGTGCGATCGAGCCGCACGTCCCCAAAGTCGAGCGCGTGTGGATGATTGGCAGCGAGGACAACTACCTGACCAGCGCCCTCCGGCTCTTGCGGGGCTATCTGCCCGCCCTGTCGGGTGACGCGGTCAATCTCGTGCCCGCCGTGGACTTGGAGAAGTTCGATAACCTCATGCTTGCTCTGCGATTCATTCTCTTGGGCGCGATCGATCCCGATGAACTTCAGTCACTCGAAATCGGCAATCCCGCTCTTGCGAACTTCCTCCGCTCACACGTCGCACATCTGTGCGAGAGTTACGCCGCGCATGAGGTCGCGGTAGATATCACTGGCGGCATCAAGATCGCCAGTGTGGCCGGCGCTGTCCTCACCCTAAACCACGCGGTCGTCTGTCAGTATGTCCAGAGTGAAGGCTTGCTTGTGAAAGGCGATTTGCAGCCCTACATCTACGATTTCCGCTGGGACCCTTCGCTAAGACTTCATTGAGATGAAGCACTTCGCCGAAGTTCTGAAGTTCGCCTTGCGCTCCCAATCCGTGCCGCTCGCTGTCCTTCTCGTGGGAGCGGTGGCGTTGCTGTTGGTTATCCGCACGTTGGGCATGGCGGCCATCGGGACGGTCTGGCAATGGCTCGACGCGATCCTGGGCATCCTGACCCTGGGTGTCGCGACGGCGGTCTGGTTTGGCGAAGCGCGCGAGGATTGGGAAGAAACGCTGCCTCGCCGGCTCAAAGCTGTGTATCTGTTGGCTGGCCAGCCGGTCTTCATTTGCGAAGGCGCCACGCTGCTCGCCGAAGGCGACCTGCGAGCATTGGCCCAGCAGTTGGGGCGGCAGATGAACGGTGGCCGCGACTTGTTTTTCAGCCTGCAATTCGATCCAAGACCGCCCTGCATCCAAAACGGCACGAGCGGACCTGAGCGCCTCTACGAAGTGCACATTCGCCTCACCAAGACTCCCGAAACCCTCGTGGAGCTCGGACGCAAGCACGGCGAACCAACGGGCCTTCGCCGCATCGAAACAGGGGCCGGACCGCGCGAAGAACCGTTCGTTCTCAATGGCCCCGCCGCAGAGGCCGTCCGTGTGTCCGCAGCCGCCCAGCGCGCCTTGCCGTCATCAGACCCGAACTGAGTTTTTGCCGCCCGCCGACAACGCCTTTCCCACGGACTGTCATGGGGTGGTCCCGAGGCCAAACTCAAGGACCCTGAAATCGGGGTATCTGGCTTTGAAGACTTGCTGATTGTTTCCCCCGGCGAGGTGAACTTTTTTGGAGAGGGAGGGTTTGTCCGCGGCCTCGACCAAGCATTTCCGGGCGGATGGTCCGGCGGCGCTCTGCCCGAACGCGGTTTCTGGGGCCAACATACGACCGAACCGCAAGCAGTTGTAAAGTGGTTGGTCGAGAATATGCCCGACTAATCCGAGATACGATGCCGGCCTGCAAAGACTCTTTCATATCGCCCGGATCGGAAATGGTGCTACACGCAACAGTCAATCCGCGGCGTTCGGCTCAAGAACGGAAGTTCACCTAAACAGGAGGAAACAAAGGAAACTGGGAATGAACATCGAAGGTCCAACATGAACCCTGAACGTCGAACGAGCCCATTTCTTGATCGTAGTTGGAAGTTCAATGTTCAGTGTTCGATGTTCATCGATTTGCTTGTGGCTGTCCCGCACTCACAGAGGAGACCGTGGGATGGACTACACGCGGAAGGTTTGTAGTCCCGCCTTTAT
>JACQWK010000116.1 GCA_016209525.1 Verrucomicrobiota bacterium | reverse complement strand
CGTCGCCGGCCGCGACGATTTTGGCAGATACTGATAGACGGCAGACCTGCGCCATGGATGGTGTAGTCCTCCAGTCAATTCGTCCCGATTTGGCCATTGGTGGCCGGCGACGGCACCTGGCTTTTGTGCATCAGGTAAGCGATCAGGTCGCGGGCTTGAACCGCCGTCAACGTTTCGAGCAATCCTTCCGGCATCAGCGACAAGGTCGATTCCTGGACGCTTTCGACCTCGCTGCGCTCGACCGCGAGAATTTCGGTGGCCGTCTGGAGCGTCAGGGTGCGTTCGGTTTTGGCCGCGATCAGAGCATTGAGGACGCGGCCGTCCTTCAGGTTCACGATGGACAAGCGGAAGTCCGCGGTGACCACAGCGCTTGGATCGACGATGTTTTCCAGCAAGTAATCGAGATTGTCGCGTCCGCCGCCAGTGAGGTCCGGGCCGATCCTTCCCCCTTCGCCGTAAAGCGTATGGCAGGACGCGCAAGCAGAGTTGAAGACCGCGCGCCCTTGGCTCTTGTCCGCTTTCGAGAGCGCTTCTGCCGCAAGCCGGGATTTCCACGCTTTGATGAGCACCTGACTTTCGGCGGGAGAATCGCGAAGTTCTCCCCAAACCTTCGCCAGTTGCGCGTTTAGCGCCGCGTCATTCAGGCTGCGAATCTGCCTGGCTTGAAACGCGGAGATTTCCGCGCGAGGAATCCTTCCGGCCGCGACAGCGTCGAGCAGCGCCTGCGCGAAGGATGGACGAGAGACGAGCGCGGCGAGCAACTGGGGCCGCTCAGTCGGGTGAAATTGGCGGTAGGCCCGGGCCAACTTCTGGCCGATGGCCGGATCGTCGAACGCGGCCAAGCCCCGCGCGGCGACTGGATTCACGAAGCGCACGTCCAGCAGTTTTTCGCACAGTTGGCGCAGGTCGGGCGGGCGGTTGTCGATGAGCGTCTGCAAGGCTGTTTTGCGGACGTTCAAATCGGCCTCTTCGTCCAGGACGAGCTCTTTCAGTTCATCGAGCGAGCGGCCGTCGCCGAACAACGCGCCGAGCGTGCGGATGCGGTCGCGCAGCGCGCTGCCTTGGGAATTCGCGAGTTGAGCGGCCAGGAGGTCCCACGCGGCGGGTTTCTTCGCCTTATGCCAACCTTGGAGCGCTTCCGCCAGGCCTCCCAGAATGTCGGCTTGGAAGCTATGGCTCTTCGCAGCCGTGAGTTCCAGCAACGCGTTCACCGGCGCGGGATTCTTCTCGATATCTTCGGCCAGCCGGCGGGCGATGAGTTTGCGAGTGAGCGGCAGCTCGCACTGTGCGGCGAGCGCCGGCAACGAGGCCGCATCCGTGTCGGCGACAGGAATCAGGCCGTACCAAATCATGGAAGGGATATTGTGGTCGTTTTCGTCTTCCTTCCGAGTGACAAGAACGGCGGCGAGTTCAACGCGTTGTGGCGGCGGCAGACGTTGAAGAGTCGAAGCGAGGGCGAGACGCACCAGGCCGGATGCGTCTGTTTTGGCCAGCCGGACGAATTCACGCAGCGTCTGGGCCGACGGCGCGTTACTCTGGATGTTGTTGGTTTCGGATTTCGGGTTTCGGATTTCGGATTTCGGAGAAGTGAGCCTCCTCACGTCGGCTGCTACGGGAGAGGGAGAGGGCCTCTGGCTCAACACCGTGTCCAGCGGCCAGGTGTCGCTGAGCAAACGAATCGCCCAAGTCCGAACGTGCTCGTCGGGATGCCGAAGTTGCGCCAGGAGGAACGCTTCATCGGCTGCGCCAATGACATAGAGCGACCACAGTGACCGAAGTTTGATTACCGACTCGCCAGCCGTCCCGAAGAGGTCGCGCAACGCGTTGCCTGGCGCGCTGCCTTCTTGGCTCGCCGCAGCGCGTGCCGCAAGTTCGAGTCGCGCCTGGCGGGCGAACCATTCGTTCGGGTGCGTGTGCAACTGGACCAGTGCGCGAGGATCGAGCTTGCTCAAGTCCTCGATCCCGGGGCGGCGCGGTTCGCCGTAAGTGATTTTGTAGATGCGGCCGCTGGTTCGGTGCACGCCGGTGCTCTCGTGGCATTCGCCGGTGTCGCTCCAATCCAGCAGGAAAACGCCTCCATCAGGGCCGTAACTGAGTTCCATGCCGCGGAACCAGGGGTCTCCCGCGAAGAGAAAGTCCAGCCCGTGCCGGCCGACGTAGCCTGAGCCCTGACGTTCGAGCACCTCCTGATTCACGCGGTGGCCGTGCATGTTCCACGTCAACAGGCGGCCCTGGTATTCGGCGGGCCAATTGTTCCCGAGGTAAATCATCATTCCAACGTGGGCGTGGCCCCCGCCGTAGGTATCGGCTTTCCCGTCGCGGGATTTCGCCCAGCCGATGGCGGTGTCGAAGTGCCAATGATCGGCGTGGTGATCAATGAGCGCATAAGCGCGCGGATTCGGGTCGATCGTGTGCGGGCGGACGAAGTGCGCTCCCGTGAAGTGGTGCCAGAGATGGCCGTTGACGGTGTTGATGAAGAACAGTTCGCCGTGCTCGTTCCAATCGTGGCCCCACGGATTGGTCGTGCCGCAGCTCAGAGCTTCCACGATTTTGCGTTGCGGGTGGTAACGCCACATCGTGCCGCGCATCGGAATGCGTTGCTCGGGGGGACTTCCAGGCAAACCGAGTTCGCCTGGACTCGACGCGCCGCAGCGGCCATACAGCCAGCCATCGGGACCAAAGCGCAAGCCGTTGGCAAAGTTGTGGTAGTTTTCAGGCGGAATGGTGAAACCGTCGAGGATCACTTCCGGCGCGCCATCGGGGGCGTCATCCGCATTGTGGTCGGGAATGAAAAGCAACTGCGGCGGACACATCGCCCACACGCCGCCCAAGCCCACCTCGAGGCTCGTGAGCATCTGAACTTGATCGGTGAAAATACTGCGCTTGTCGAAACGGCCATCGCCATTCTTGTCTTCAAAAATGAGAATGCGATCGCGCAGGCGCAGGTCGAATTTCTGCGCGCGCTCGGCGTAGGTGTGGTTTTCGGCAACCCAAAGGCGGCCGTGCGCATCCCACGCCATCGCGATGGGGTTCTGCACTGAGGGTTCGGCGGCACAGACCGTGGCGTTGAAACCCGCCGGAAGTTTCATTTTCGCGGCCGACTCGAGCGCCGGCATCGGTTCTGATTTGTCCGGTTCCGAGTTGTAAAGCGCCGGGAATTCAGACGCGCCGAGGTGGAAGGTGGTGAGCAAAGCCCAGGCGGTTTTGCGCATGACTTTGGATCCTAAGGTGTCCCGTTGTTTGCGATTCATTCGTGATCTGGATAGCGGTTTTGAGTATTGCGCTAGGAAATAATTGGCGCCGTGAATATGGCAGCTCGACGGAGCCCGCGCGAGTCAATCTTTGCCCGAATTGCCAAGCACTCGATCAGTCTCGATGGCTCAGCCGAGTGCAACTAGGCGATACAGCGCTGCGCGGCGGAGCTGCAACCAAACCCGGTGGGGCGAGACTCCGTCGAGCCCTGGAATCGTTAGCGGCAATAAACTCAGGGCTCGACGAGAGTCTCGCCCCACCCAAGAACTTGCGCACTTCGCTTCATCAATCAACGGCCGCTTTGCCGCAAACCGCGCAATCCAGCCGGCGCGCGGTGCGGAGCCGTCGGAATTCCATCTTCTCCAGATCCATGACCAGCAGCACGCCCGCCAGCGGTTCGCCGAGACCCGTCAGGAGCTTGATGACTTCGACAGCCCCAAGGCAACCCGCGGCGCCAGACACGGCACCGATGACCGGGAATTCGCGTTTCCAGTGCGGCGGATTCTCCGGGTAGAAGCACCGGAGGCACGGCGTTCGGCCCGGGAGGATCGTGGTGACGTGAGCCTCCAACGAATACATGGCGCACTCGACCATTGGTTTGCCGGCGGCAACTGCGGCGCGGTTCATGGCGTAACGCTCCTCGAACAGCGGCGCGGCGTCCACGACCACGTCCGCTTGGGAGACGAGGCGATCCGCGTTCGACTCCGAGACGTTTTCCCGGATCGCGACGATTTCGAGTCTGGGGTTGAACTCGCGCAAGCGGCCGACGATGGTCTCCATGCGCGGCTGACCAATGCGATCGTGACGTTGCAGCAGGTGACGGTTGAGGTCGCTCGCCTTCAGGCTGCCGCCGTGGGCGAGTACGAGCCGTCCGACGCCTGCCGCGGCGAGTTGGTAAGCAACCGCGCCGCCCAGGCCGCCGACTCGTGAGATGAGTACCGCCGCTGCTTTGAGCTTGCGCTGGCCTTCCTCGCCAAAGCCCGGCACCGACATTTGCCATTCATAGACGGCGCGTTCCTCAGGCGTCAGTTCCGGCAAGTTCATGATGATCCGGCCGGCAAGGATGACTCCCGCACCTGGCCGCCGTCGAGGCGAAAGAGCACATCGGCCAGTTGAGCTGCTTCGCGGCCATTGTGCGTTATGTGCAGCGCCGTGACTTGGAGTTCGCGGTGAATGCTCTTGAGCAGGACCGCCAGGTCATCGCGCAATTCCTCATCCAACGCAGAGAGCGGCTCGTCGAGCAGCAGGACGCTCGGCTTGGCCGCCAGGGCGCGGCCAAGGGCGACGCGCTGGCGTTCGCCTCCGGAGAGATTATGCGGCAGGCGATCGAGCAGGTGATCGACGCCCAGTTGCCGGGCCAGTTCCTGGACGCGCTGTTGGATTTCCGTTGCGGAACGGCGGCGGAGGCGCAGGGCGAAACCGATTTGGTCTCGCACAATCATGGTGGGAAAGAGGGCGCCGTCCTGAGGCACGTAACCGATACCGCGTTCTCCGGGCGGATCGCGGGTCACATCGCGATCACCGATTCGCACGCCGCCCGCCTCAGGCCGGCGGAGGCCGCAAATAATCTCCAACAGCGTCGTTTTCCCGCAACCGGTCCGGCCCATGAGCACGGCATAGCTCCGCGCCGGCACGACCAACGAAATGCCGGCGAGCTGAAAGGAACCGGCGCGCCAGCAGATGTTTTCGAGTTGGATCATGGTCGGCGCGAAAATCCGAAATCCGAAATCCGCGCTTTCATTTTCGGGCTTTCATCTCAGACTCTTTCTCCGGCGAGACGGACCGCCACGAGCACGAGCATGGCGAGTGCGACCATCAACAGGCTCACGGCGACGGCGGCTTCGAGGTTCCCCACGCTCAATTCCAGCCAAACCGTCGTCGGCAGGACCTCAGTTTTCATACGCGTGGCGCCGGCGAAGACAAGAATCGGCCCAAATTCGCCGAGGCTTCGCGCCCAGGCGATGCTGGCGGCGGCGAACATCCCGCGCCGCGCCGCGGGGATTGTCACAAGCCATACCGCGCGCCCACGAGAACAACCGAGCGTCATCGCGACGTCTTCGGGCCGTGAAGACAGGTGATCGAAGGTGCCGTGCATCGTGCGCACGGCGAACGCAGCGCCAATGACGAATTGCGCCAGCACCACGCCGGCGACGGTGTACGTAAATGGAACCAGCCGTTCAATGGCGCGCCCGAACGGCGTCTGGAAAAGGATCAACAAGCATAAGCCAACCACCATGGGCGGTAGAACGATGGGGATGTCGAGCGCGGCGTCCAACGCTTCTTTGCCACGAAAGCGTCCGCGCGACAGTAGATAGCCCACCGGCACCGCGAGCAACAGTGAAAGCAGAGCCGTCGCGGTGCAAGTGGCGAGACTCAGGCCGACGGAGTAGCGGATTTCCCGAGAGCCAAGCGCACGCAGCCAATGATGAGGCGTCGTATAGGCGGCTGTCGCCCCAAGCATGGCGAGGATAAAGAGCAGGTAAAGGGCGGTAATGACGGCGAGAGAAATCCAAAAAAGCGATACGCGGGAGCGCGGCGAGCTGGTAGTCATCGTGGGATTGCTCAGGCTCTGGACCGCCGACCTGTCGCTTGGATTCGCCGGTAATGGGAAGGCGGGACGAGCCAGCCGCAGTTTGATAGCCCGCAGAACACGCCGAATGACGCTGAACACCGTGTGCTGGGTTCGGTGCCATCTGCAGGCGAGGGTCCAGCCGTTCTACGCCAGGCGTTGAAGCTAATGGCGGGGGACTCCTGGACTTTTGGAATCTCAGGAGCGCCTGGAAGTCGCGGGTCAGAATGCCGATCTTTCCCCCTCACCCCGGCCTTCTCCCACAGGGAGAGGGAGGACCATTCTCCGTGAGGTGACGGTTCGAGGCGCGTCGGGCGATTCGCGGACCCAGCGATGTTTCTCCCTCTCACTGGGGGAGAGGGCCGGGGTGAGGGGGAGGTCGGCGTCGGCCAACCCTGCGGCCCGCACGCTTTCCAGGCGTCCGGAGAATCACAGGCCTCTGAGTCACTGATCATTCAAAAACTCGACTCGAATCCTAAGTTCCGCAGTTGAAGTGCGGAAAAGCACTGATGAATACGGATAGATACCGATCATAAAGCCCGGCGGCTTTCTCCGATTTAACGATTTAACCCATTTAATGACGAGACCGTTGGATGAACGACAGGTCGGCGTTTGTAGTCCCGGCTTTAGCCGGTTCGGGCCGCCTAAAGGCGGGACTACAAACGTTCCGCGTGTAGTCCATCCCACGGTCTCCTCTGTAAGCTCGTCACGCCTAAAAGCCTTCATGACTTTGGTTCCAGCTCCGCCGCGCTGCGTTCATCCGTGGTCCAACCTCTCATTCCAGGGCAACGTGAGCAAGCCGCGACCCTTAGTTCGCTTTCAGCCATTCCGGTATCTCAATGTCTTTGCTCTTCACGGGAGCATCGCTGCCCCTCCAGAGAAAACCCGCCTGCTCGAATTCGCCGCGATTGGCCTTCAGGAAATCCAAGAGCCGTCCAGCCAGGTAACGATTCGGAGAATCGTGGCGCACGGCGAACGGTTGCACGGCCTTTGCGCCGGCATGCTGAATGGGCAGGAACTCCAGGTGTTCGGCCTGCAACAGCGCATTCACTCGATAGACGATCGCAGCGTCCAACCCGCCCGCGCGCATCTGGTTGATGAGGAAATCGGCCGTCGGGACCTCAACCACGACGTTTTTCCGGACCGAATCGAGCAAGCCTGAGGATTTAAGAATTCCGCGCGTCATGTAGCCCAGTGTGGCTTGTTCCGCGTTGCAGAGGCCCACGCGCAGGCCGGGTTGGGCGAGGTCCGCGAGCGTGCGCACGCGGCGCGGGTTGTCCTTCTTGACTACGATCCCGATGTCAGTCTCGGTGAGGAGCACCGCTTCCGGAAAATGCTCCGCGACCGGGGGCACAAAGCAAAGGTCGCAGGCGTAGTAGGCGTCGGGAAACTTCGGGTTGCTCGCGTCGTCCATGGTCTTCATCGTGGCGCAGAGGATGCCGCAGCCGTTGAAGACAGTCGTGACGGTGATTCCTTCGCGATCCGCGAACTGGCGCAGCAGTTTCTCGACGGCGGGGCGGTTGACACCCCCACTGAAAAGGATCAATTCCGGCTTCTGCGCCCACTCGTCGCCGCCAGTCGGTTTGAAGCCGTGCTTTGCGAAGATCACCCCGCCTCTTTCGGGCGCGCTCAGGTACCGAGCGAAGCGTAATGCGGCCGCGGGCTGCAGGCACGCTGTGACTACTGCAACACTTGCGTTTTCTCCGTGCGAGGAAAGATCCGCAACTTCGACGGCCTCCAGTCCCTTAAACTGCGCCACGGTCGAATCCCAGATGATGGCGGCATCCACGGCGCCGAGGGAAAGGTCGGCGGCGATTTCGTTTACAGTCGGCTTGGTCACCGCCGCTTTCTCGGCGATGGCACTCCAGCTCGGCCCAAGAGCGGCGCGCACGGTCCGTGAGATCGCGGCCGCCTGCGGGTCCGCCAGCGCCAGGCGCACATCGGCGCGCGCTAAATCGGCGAGAGAGCGAATCGATTTGGGGTTGCCCGCGCGCACGCCAATCACCGGTCGCTGACGGACGAGCGGGACCACTTCGCGAATGGCGTCGAAGTTGCGCGCGTCGGCCAGCCCGGCATCGTCGGCGGAGATGAATAAATCCCCCTTTTTCGCGACGCGGAGGGCGCTCAGCATGGAGCCCGTATTTCCGTACTGCAGACGCACCTCGATGCCAAACTCTTGTCGGTACCGTTCGGCGATGACTTCGACCGGCTGTTTCAAGGCCGCAGCGCAATAGATCTTGAGGGAGTGATCGCCGCGCGCCGTCACACCGTTCCAGTAAAACAACGCCACAGCGCCGAGCGCCGCAGCCAGCGCCATCACAACGAAAGCGGCTCGTCTCATGATTCAGTAAAACGCATTGTGCCACACCCGAGCATCGGTGCCGACGAAAAAATGCCGGTGGCGGGCTGTTCGGGCGCGAATCAGGTTTTGAACACCGATTCTCATGAGCTAGAGGCAATCCGAAAAGCCATCTCAGACGAATCCTTTGTCGCAAACTTTGTCGGCAACTTTGTCGAAAACAGCCATTTTCCAGGGAAAGTCCGACAAAGTGTCCGACAAAGTTTGCGACGAAGATTGGGAAATCACCCCTTTTCGGAGAGCGTCGAGCTAGCCACGGAGTGGCGGAAGATAATAGCCCACGGCGCAAAGGCAAGCCAAACGAGGCTTTCACATCGATCCGTTTCATCCGGACTGTAGATTTGAATCCGTGACGCAATTCGCTCGGCGCTCCAGAGTTTGCGCCCGGTCGCAGTTACGTATAGGAATGTCTAAAATTACTAGTTGACACTAATAAGTATTGGCTGTACATACTCCACGCATTGTTCGATTGGGCAGGAGCGCCGTGCCCCTCAGTCAACAGTTTGAATATGGCTGTAATTCCACATCGTATTTCCGAGATCGCGTTGAAGACGCTTTCTGTGCTCCTTCTGGCTGTGTGCGCGGAGGCGGCGGAGAAAAAGATCAAAGTCACAACGACGGTCACCATGCTGTCGGACCTTGTCAAAAACGTTGGAGGCGACCGGGTGGAGGTCCTGGGTCTGATGGGGCCGGGGGTCGATCCCCACCTCTACAAAGCGACTGCTGCCGACGTGAGCAAGCTTCAGAATGCGGATGTGATTTTCTACGCCGGATTGCTCCTGGAAGGAAAAATGCAAGACCTGTTTGCCCAGATGGCGCGCAAGAAGAAGTTCGTATATCCGGTGACGGAGGCCATCCCGATCGAGAGTCTTCTCGAACCTCCTCAGTTCGCCGGACATTACGATCCGCACGTGTGGTTCGACATTACGCTTTGGGCCAAATGCGCGAACACCGTGGCCACCGGTTTGAGTGAATTCGATCCTTCCGGAACGCCGCAGTATCAGAAGCGGGCCAAGGAGGTTCAATTTAGGATGGAAGAGCTGCATCGGTGGGCGCAGCAAAGGGTCAAGGAGCTCGCCAAGGAAAAGCGGATCCTGGTCACGAGCCATGACGCCTTCAACTACTTCGGGCGGGCCTATGATTTTCAAGTCGTAGGTCTGCAAGGGATTTCCACGGTGACCGAAGCCGGCTTGGCCGACATGACGAAAATGGTGGACTTCGTGAAGAAGCACAAAGTGAAGGCCATCTTCGTGGAAACGAGTGTTCCGCACAACACCATCGAACGCATCAGCAAGGACGCCGGGGTCAAAATTGGCGGCGAGCTGTTCTCGGACGCCATGGGCACACCCGGACAAATGGAGCGGGGCTATGATCTGGGCACCTACGAAGGAATGATCAAACACAACGTGAACACCATTGTTGATGCATTGAAGTAGCAGCGTTCGTCCTCTATGACGTCCATGAGAAAGCGTTTTTTCCACATCAACCCTGAAGCAGGGAACATGCCTACCCTACTTGCTCGTCGCGCTCCGTACAAACCGATCCAGATGCAAATCGTCAGCCTTGCCTCTCTCGCGAGTTTGGTCTGCCTGACCGCATTTTCACAGCCGTCCGGTGCGTCCGAGGCTCTCCTGCTCGTGGGCTTCTCGCTCCAGCCACAGGACACCTCGCCGATGGTTCCCAAAGCGGAGAGAAACGTGGACGGAATCATGGATAATTCGTTCCTGGTCGAAGAAGCCTACAATCAGGAAGCCGGAGTCGTTCAGCACATCTTCAATGGAATTTACAGTTTAAACAAAGCGCGGGGCTCAGACGACCATGCGTTCGATTTCGTGTTCACCCAAGAGTGGCCTGTCCTCAGCCAGAAGCACCAGTTTAGCTACACGATTCCTTACAGTTTCGTGGAGACCGGCGGCTTTTCAAAGAATGGAATTGGCGACATGTTGCTGAACTACCGGTATCAGGCTTATCTCAACGAAGGTACGCTGACCGCGTTTGCCCCTCGCTTCAGCCTCGTGTTGCCTACCGGTGACAAAGACAAAGGGTTCGGCGACGACACGTTGGGATACCAGTGGAATCTCCCTTTCAGTACGGCGGTAGGAAGCCGTTGGTTCGCCCACGCGAATGCCGGCCTGACCTATTTGCCGAGCGCCGCATCCGCCAACGACAGAGATTTGCTGCACTATCATCTGGGCGCCAGCACGATCTACGCGCCCACGCGTGACTTGCATTTTTTGCTGGAATGGATCGGCCTTTGGAACGAAGGGCTTGGCGCCGACGGAAACCTCGAGCGCGAGTTCGAGGCGGTCATCTCACCGGGAATGCGCCGTGCCTTCAACTTAGCCAATGAGGCCCAGTTGGTGCTCGGTGTCGGTGTTCCCATCGGGCTGACTGCATCAGCGCCCGACGTCGGTGTGTTCCTCTACTTGTCGTTCGAGCACGGATTCTTGCGGGCCAAATGAACGGACATGAGAGAGCGTTTCAAGAGGTGGCTCACTTGGGTCGGGCGGGCTTGCAGCCAGTCCTCCTGCAAGAACATCTCACAGAAGACTCGGCGGCAGGCCAGACGCCTGCCCTACCTGTAAGCACGCTCTGAGTGAATTGATATGATCGCAAAGCTTGAAACCGATGGACAAGGAGGCCCTACGGTCCGTTTGTTCAACGGCCCGCCGCGCCCAATCGAGGTGAGCGAGGAAGTGCCGCTGGAAATCCACGACCTCACCGTCGCCTATCACAAGAAACCCGTACTATGGGGCATCGACCTGTCTGTGCCCAAAGGGAAATTGGTCGGCATCGTCGGCCCCAACGGGGCGGGGAAATCCACGCTGATCAAGGCGGTGATGGGTTTGGTTTCTCTAAGCAGCGGGTGGATCAAAATCTTTGGCCTGCCCTACAAAACGAGCCGCACGCGGGTGGGCTATGTTCCACAACGCGAATCCGTCGATTGGGATTTTCCGGTCAACGTCATGGACGTCGTGTTGATGGGGCGCTACGGACATCTGGGCTTGATCCAACGCCCGACTCGTGCGGACCGCGACATCGCCCGGGAATCGTTGGAGAAAGTGAAGATGTTGCCGTTCGCAAACCGCCAGATCGCGAATCTGTCCGGCGGACAGCAACAGCGGGTGTTTCTGGCTCGAGCCCTGGCGCAAGAGAGCGATCTCTACTTCATGGACGAACCGTTCGCCGGAGTGGATGCGGCCACGGAGACGGCGATCGTCACCTTGATGCAAGAGCTTAAGGATCGCGGCAAAACACTGCTGGTGGTCCATCATGACCTTCCGACGGCGCGCAACTATTTTGACATGCTCCTCTTGCTCAACATGAGAGTGGTGGCGTTTGGACCGACCGAGCAAGTGTTCACACACGATTTATTGCAGGCGACCTACGGAGGGCGCTTGACGATTCTTTCGGAAGTGGCCCATGAAGTGAAACAGAGGGCGACGTAAGACGTGAGACGTAAAACGTAAAACGCGAAACGTGAAAACTGATGTGCGAACCAAATCGTCGGCTTTACGTTTCGTTTGCCGGTGGGCGGCGTTGGTCTTGCTCCTGCTCGGCGCTCCGCTCTGCGCGCGTGCGGACAAGATCGGCGATGTGTCCGACATCAATATCCTCGACCAAGCGATTCGGTTTTTCACGTTCCAGGATCCGGCGGTTCGATATGCGCTGATCGGTTCAATGCTCCTGGGTATTACCTGCGGCTTGCTCGGGAGCTTTCTGGTGGTCCGAAAGATGGCTTTGGTCGGCGACGCGTTGTCGCACGCGGTCTTGCCGGGTGTTGCCGCGGCGTTCCTCTGGGGCATCGCCCGGGATCCGGCGGCGCCGAAAGATCCGCTCGCGATTCTCGTTGGGGCAACCATCGCCGGTTTGTTGGGAACCGTTTTCGTGGGGCTGATCAAACAGACCACGCGGCTGAAAGAAGACACGGCGTTGGGAATGGTCCTGGCAACGTTTTTCTCGGTGGGCGTGTGCTTGCTGACCATGATTCAGCGGTTGCCTTCCGGCAACAAGAGCGGGCTGGACAAGTTTCTTTTTGGGCAAGCGGCGGCCATCAGTGCGGCCGACGTGCAGCTCATGGCCATCGTCACGGGTGTGGCGATTGTCGTGCTGTTACTGTTCTATAAGGAGTTTTTGGTGACGAGCTTCGACGCTGGTTTTGCTCGATCCGCGGGATTTCCGACCGTTCTCATCCAAAACGCGCTGATGATGCTCCTGGCTTTCGCCGTGGTGATCGCCCTGCAGGCCGTCGGGGTTGTGCTGGTGTCCGCCATGCTGATCACGCCGGCGGCGGCGGCCTATTTGTTGACAGATCGCATGCACCTCATGCTGATTCTGGCGGCCGTGTTCGGATTGGTGGCGGGCAGCGTGGGCGCGTTTTTGTCGTTCTTGGGCAACCATCTGCCCACCGGCCCGTTCATGGTATTGGGCGCCAGCGCAGTTTTCGGCGGCGCCTTCCTTTTTGGCCCGCGCCACGGCGTTGTGGCGCGCTGGTGGCGGCAGCGATCGCGCGCGCGACGGGTTCGGCGCGAAAACACTTTGAAATCCATCTACCACGTTCTCGAGCAACGCGAATTCCAAGGAGAAGGCGTCTCGCTGAACGAATTGGCCCAGCGCCGCCGGGAGACCATCGAAGAGGCCAAGCAGCAAGCCATCGAGCTGCAGCGCTATCAATTCGCGACTCTGCAAGAGGACGGCGACACGATCTTTCTGACGCCCGAAGGCTGGGAGCGCGCCTGTTCCATCGTTCGCAACCACCGCCTGTGGGAGTTGTATTTGACCAACGCCGCCAATATCGCGGTGGATCACGTGCACGACGACGCGGAGAAGATCGAGCATGTCCTGGGCGATGAAGTGGTGCGGCAGCTCGAAAAGCGCCTCGATTACGCCACGAAGGACCCGCATGGCCGGCTGATTCCAAGTGTGTCGGATCTGCGCAAGGGCCAGAGCCCGGCCGAGCGGCCGGCGGAAGCCGTCGGCTATGGAAGGCGTCTGTGAATGATTTCATCCCACATTTTGATTTTCAGAGAGTTTTCCTCGCTCCCTGGACGGCCAATAATCTGGAGAGCACCGCATGGATTGCTTTGATGGGCTTTTTGGTGACGGCGGCGTGTGGCTTGGTGGGAAATTACCTGATCCTGCGGCGGATGGCTTTGGTCGGCGATGCCATCAGCCACAGCGTCCTGCCGGGGATTGCCATCGCCTTTCTGCTGTCTCGGAGCCGGAGCGCCACCGCGATGTTTGTGGGCGCGTTGGCCGCCGGGATCGTCACCACGGTGATCATCGAAGTCATCCACCACAAGACCCGCGTGAAACAGGACTCGGCGATCGGCATTGCCTTCACGACCCTGTTCGCGATCGGTGTGATCTTGGTGAGCCTCTTCGCGGCGAAGGTCGATCTGGATCAAGAGTGCGTGCTCTACGGGGAAATTGCGTTTGTCCCTTTGGGAGAGTTTACGAGTTTTGCCGGCATCGTTCTGGGGCCGCCTTCGGTAGTGCGCATGGCCATCGTCACCCTTGCCACCGTCCTGCTGATCGCGGTTTTCTACAAGGAACTTCTGGTGAGTTCATTCGATCCGGGGCTGGCCGCGTCGCTCGGCATCAACGCCGTGCTTGTTCACTACGCATTGATGTGCTGGCTCTCGGTGGTCGTGGTCAGCGCGTTTGAGGCAGTTGGCGCAATCCTGGTCATCGCGATGTTGATTTTGCCGGGTGCCACGGCCTCGCTGATTTCGCAGCGGCTTCCCGTGATCATGGGGCTGACCGTGCTGCACGCCGCGCTGAGTTCGGTGCTGGGAATCCATCTTGCGACGTGGTTGGAATGCTCAACGGCGGCAGCGATGGTGATCATGGCGAGCACCTTGTTTGGTGCAGCGTGGATCTTCAGCCCAACCGATGGATTGCTGCGCAGATGGCTGCGCAAGCGGCTTGCGGAACCGGCGGTGGAGCCGACTGTGCAAATGCCTCAGAACTCTTGACCCGCAGCGCCGTCACCGCCGCGGCGCGGAACGCAAAGGACCGACGGTTCGCAACCGCGAGGCAACGAGGCGGAAAGTCTTAATTCCGAAATCCAAAATCCGAAACCGGAATCCTCTTCTTAGGCCGGCGGCTACGGTTCATGGTTGCAGTGGGTGACAACATCGGCCTGGAGGCTGCCCATGAACCTTGAAAAAGCACTTGAGCCGCAAAAGAACCCATAGATCGCAAAGCGAGAGGAGGTTTCACCAACCCGTTCTTTCACCAAGCAGGTGAATTCGATTGGTCCACGTCCCCGCTTCTCTTTGAGTTCTTTGCGCTCTCTTGTGGCTGCCCAACTGCCGGATTTAGGATGAACCGACCGGAACGTCGGAAGTCGTCCGGTACGACGGCCGAAAACATCAGGGGCAGTGTGGAATCTGTCCCGGCCAGGCTCACGGGTTGAGGTCCGGCGAACCTGAGCTACGGACGCGGCGGCAGTTTCTTTTCGATCCGGGCCTTCTGCAACGTCACGTACTTCGGAAGCCCGCCTTCCTCGGGAAGATGAAGTGTGCCTTCGATGAGGGGATGGGCGTACTCAATAAAGGTTGCGTTCGGAAGGAACCCATCGGCATCGAGCCACTCCCTCGGGATGGTTCGTTCCGCGTTCGCGATCTCCTTGAGATCCTGGAGGTCGGTGGTCCAGCGATAGGGCTTGTTCTGCAGGCGCACGATTTTCACCATCTGGCCGCTCTTCCCGTCGATCGCGGCCCGGACTGCGGCCTCGCCGCACGCGGCTGCCTCCAGCACGTCAACCTCGCTGGCGCAGTGCGCCGCCGCGCGTTGGGCGTAGCCCAGCTTTACCGTGCGAGTTCGTGTCTTCAATTTGCTCGAAACCAGCTCTGCAACACGTTCAGCCGCTCCTGACAGCACCGGATGCCCGAAGGCGTCCAATTTGCGCCGGTCGGCGGCCAGTTCTTCACCCGCGGCGTTCCGCACCCCTTCGCCAACCACGACAACGCAGAACGCATTGGCGGCAAGCGTTTCCTGGACTTTCAGCAGGAACGCCTCCTCGTTGAGGCGGACCTCCGGCAGCAGAATGATATGCGGCGCGTCGTTCGGCGTCCGTTTCGCCAAGACGGTCCCGGCGGCGATCCAACCGGCCTGGCGGCCCATGACTTCGATAAAACAGCACGCTCCGTTGTCTGTGGCCATGCTGCTGACATCGGCGGCGATTTCCATGACGGTCGTCGCGTTGTACTTGATGACCGAGCCGTAGCCGGGGCAATGGTCTGTATGAGGCAGGTCGTTGTCGATGGTCTTCGGCACGCCGATGACGCGCAATTCATAACCGCGCTTAACGGCTTCGTCGTGGATTTTGTGGGCCGTGTCCTGCGAATCGTTGCCCCCCACGTAGAAGAAATAGCGAATGTTGTGCGCCTGGAACACTTGGAAGAGCCGCTCCATATCCTTGGCGGCCAGTTCGGGATTCTTCTTGAAATCGATCTTGTATCGGCAAGTCCCGAGGGCCGCCGCCGGGGTGTGTTTCAATCCTTCGATGACGGCTCGCTTTTCTTCCTGGATGTCGATTAATTCTTCGTTGAGGATACCAAGAATTCCGTTGAGTCCGCCGTAGATTTCTTCGATCAGATCGGGATGCTTTCCCGCTTCCTGGATCACCCCGGCGATACTGGCATTAATGACCGCGGTGGGTCCACCGGATTGAGCCACCAGCACGTTTCCGACTAAATCAGCCATAGAATCCTGAGCAAGTTATGCCGGAGCAGTTCAGGCTTTGAGACGCTGCTCTGCCCGTCGGCTTTTAAACAGAGGCGACACCATGCCAATCGGCGTCCAGCCTGTCAAAGACGAATTCCGTCAGACCTGGACAACACGGTTCGTCAGGTCGCCGATGCCTGAAATGTGGATGGCGACCTCGTCTCCAACTTGCAGACTGAAATCATCGGGGGGCACGATACCGGTGCCCGTCAGCAACACCGCGCCGTGAGGAAATACCTGGCTGCGGAAAAGGTAATCGGCCAACTCGGTTAAGGATCGCTTGATTTGACCCACGCTGGTCTCGCCCGCAAAGGCGATGACACCGCCCCGGCGGACGCGCAACTCAATCTTCCAGGTGCGAGCCTCCGTCTCAGCGGCCCCCAAACGGATGACCGGGCCCACGGCACACGACCGGTGATAGACTTTCGCCTGGGGCAAATAGAGCGTATTTTCGCCTTCGATATCCCGGGAACTCATGTCGTTTCCGATGCTGTAGCCCGCGATCCTGCCGTGGGAATTGATGACGAGGACTAGTTCCGGTTCCGGCACGTTCCAACGGGCGTCTTTTCGGATGCCGACCGGCTCGTTCGAAGCCACCACTTTTTCAGGGAGCGACTTGAAGAACAGCTCGGGCCGGTCCGCTTCATAGACTCGGTCGTAGGCGCTGGCGCTGAAGTCCGATTCCTCCATGCGCGCCTTCTTGCTCCGCAGATAGGTGACTCCGGCGGCCCAAACTTCCTGGCGCTCGACCGGTGTCAGCAATCTGACCTCCGCACAGCGGCAACTCGGCGGGTTCTTCGAGACGAGGTCCTCCAGCAAACGAACGGGCTCCTCGCTTTCCAGTAAAGCCGAGAGCCGTTCGATCCCAAGAGCGGTCAGGTCCAGAATTGTTTGGTCATCTCGGACCAAACCAATGCGAACTTCATTTCGTGAATTCTGAAATCGGCAGAGTCTCATGTGCGTGGCAGGTCACGGTTGTTTGCGATCCGACTTGAATCGACGATCGGACGGGGGCGCGGGCGGATCGCCCGCGTCTTTAGGAGAGGCTGCAACACGCGCTGGCAAGCCGCCCGCGCTCCGAGTCACTGGTTCAAAGGGAGCCTTCCAGTTAGATAAGTCACGCGCTGGGACCAAGAATCGTAGCCGCCGACGTGAGGAGGCGGATTTCGATTTTGACCCTTGTGTCCGCCTCGTTACCTCGGCGGCTACAAACCGACGGTTCATCGAAATGTGGCAGTTTGTCAATGTTTGCACCCTCACGCCGAGTAGTCCAGATAGACAGTTTTCAGCCGGGAATAGAACTCGACAGCTCCGGCACCCTGTTCTTTGTAGTTGTCGCTGCTGGACTTCTTGACGCCGCCGAACGGCGCCTGGAGCGCAAGACCGGTGGAGATCTGATTGATCTTCACAACGCCCGCCTCGATCCGTTCCGCATACACCATGGCCTTCTTGATGTCTCGAGTCACGACCGATGCCGAGAGCCCCATTTCCACGGCGTTCGCCAAAGCCATGGCCTCGTCGAAATTGTCTGCAGGCATGACCGCCACGACCGGACCAAAAACTTCCTCGCAAGCGATGGCCATGCGCGGCTGAACATTGCCGAGGACGGTCGGTTGCATGAAGAAACCGTGAGCAAAATCACCGCCGGTCAGGCGTTGCCCTCCGCAGAGCAGTTCGGCGCCTTCTTTCAACGCGCCCTCGACGTACCGAAGATTGCTCTCAAGTTGGGCCTGGCTGACGGCGGGTCCCATGTCGATCCCCGGCCTTAATCCGTTCCCCACTTTGAGAGCATTCGCTTTGGCGATCAGCTTTTCGGTGAACGGCCCAAGGACGCCTTTCTCGACAATCGCCCGGCTGGTTGCAGTGCAAGCCTGGCCGGTCAATCCAAATCCAGCCTTCACGACCAAGGTCGCCGCCAGGTCCAGATCGGCGTCCGCAAGAACAATCGTGGGATTCTTCCCGCCCATCTCCATTTGAGCGCGGGCCATGCGTTGCGATAATTGCTGATAGATTTGCTGGCCGACGGAATACGAACCTGTGAAGGAAAGCGCGGCGACGGCGGGGTGCCCGGCCAATTGTCCGCCCACGGCGCGGCCTTCGCCTGTGACAACGTTGAGAACCCCCTTGGGCAGTCCCGCTTCTGTCAACGCTTTGGCCAATTCCAGCGTCATGGCAGGGGAAGGGGAGGCCGGCTTGATGATCACGGCGTTGCCCGCCACCAGCGCAGGCGCCAGTTTCCATGCGGGAATGGCGACGGGAAAATTCCAAGGCGTGATCAAGGCGACGACGCCGAGCGGTTGCCGTACGGTGTAAAGCAGGTTGTTCGGCAGATCATGGGGAATGGTCTGCCCGCCCAGCGTGTAGCTCATGCCCCCAAAGAACCGGAAGATATCAATCGCGCGCTGGACTTCGCCCTGGCTTTCGGCCAGCGTTTTGCCTTCCTCGCGCGTCAACAATTCCGAGAGCGCCGCCTTGCGCGACTCCAGAATCTGCGACGCCTTGCTCAGAATCCGCCCGCGTGCGACGGGCGTGGTCGCCCTCCAGCCGGAGCAGGCTATGCGAGCCGCTTCAATGGCATCGAGCGCGTCTTCCTTTCCGCTTTGCGGATATTCCGCGACGACTTCGAGCGTGTCGGCAGGGTTCCGGGTCTGACAGGTCGCCGCCGACTTGGCGGCCACCCATTCACCGTTGATGAGATTCGCGTATTTTTCCATGGGGCCTTCATCAATTTTAGCCAGACACTAGCACGCTGCCGAAGACAAGAAACTGTTTTTGTTCTCCGTCACGACAGGACCTGAAGCATCCCCGAGTCGTGCGCGACGCGAAGTCGCGGCAGACGTCTCTCCCCCGGTGCGGGCCGCAAATTTTGCGGACGATTCCAGTTCCACGCTGAGTCCGCTGGGCGAGACGCACCCGCTCTACGGCAGGCGAGACGCCCGTCGCTGCCAACAAATTCGGGATGCGCAAGGCAGGACCGCCCAGCAATTCTCATTTTGGCAACGGGCGCGGTTCGTGACCGTAAGGCGGACACTCCTGTCCGCACATTTTCGGAAGTCTTGCGGACAAGAGTGTCCGCGTTACGGCCAAAATGAGAATTGCTGACGACCGCCTGATCACAATTGACTTGGCGACAAAAGAGTTGCGAGATTGTCGTTTGATGAAACTGGCCAGGTCCAATCGCCGCTGGATCGCGGGCGTCTGCGGAGGCATCGCGGAATGGCTGGGCTGGTCACCGTTCAAAGTCCGGCTCATCTATGTTTTGCTCTCGGTGCTCAGCGTCGCGTTCCCAGGCATTGTGGTCTATCTGGTACTGTGGTTCCTCATGCCGTCAAAGCCGAGAGAGAGTTAGAGGATGCGGAAGCGTTGAAGCGAGGAAATGGCTTTTCAGAGCGATTAACTGGCTTATCCTTCGCCGCCACAGAGCATGACCAAATCTAAACTACGCGCGCGAGGAATCTCATGACCATCAAGGACAACGAATCAGCCGATCTCCAGACACCGAGCGGCCCGATGAGAACCTACATTTTTCGTCCTGCCGCTGAGGGACGTTATCCGGGCATCCTTTTGTTCTCAGAGATCTTCCAGGTCACTGGACCCATTCGGCGCACAGCGGCCATGCTGGCCGGACACGGTTTTCTGGTGGCGGCGCCGGAGATTTATCACGAGTTCGAACCAGCAGGCACGGTCCTGCCTTACGACCAGGCCGGAGCCGAGCGGGGCAATGCGCTGAAGACTGCCAAGGAGCTGGCGAGCTATGATAACGATGCCCGCGCGGTCCTGGCTTATCTGAAATCTCATCCGCTCTGCACCGGCAAATTGGGAGTGATGGGCATCTGCATCGGCGGGCATCTCGCGTTCCGCGCCGCGATGAATCCGGGAGTGCTGGCAGGCGTCTGCTTTTACGCCACGGACATCCATAAACGAGGCCTCGGCAAAGGTGCGCACGACAACACGCTGGATCGAATCAAAGAGATCCAGGGCGAAATGCTCATGATCTGGGGCCGCCAAGATCCGCACGTCCCTCGCGAAGGCCGCTCCCTGATTTACAGCGCGATGGCCGATGCCGGCCTAAACTTCACCTGGCACGAATTCAACGGCCAGCACGCGTTCCTCCGGGACGAGGGTTACCGCTATGATCCTGCGCTCGCTCGGTCTTGCTACGATCTGATCCTGGAACTGTTCAAACGAAAGCTTGGAGAAGGCGATCAAGTCTCCGCTCGCGGCGACAAGAGCGCCGCGGAAGCAAGACATTGAACACGCTATCTGGGTGCTGGCAGGGCTGCATCAAGCCAACCCGCTTCTCCCCGCGAGGAACGAGTGGGGAGAGGACCGAGGAGAGGGG
>JACQWK010000691.1 GCA_016209525.1 Verrucomicrobiota bacterium | reverse complement strand
TTACAGCTACAACATCGCCCGAAATCCGGTCCACGTGCACGACCTGCAAGCCACGATCCTCCATTGCCTGGGCATCGATCACGAGAAGCTGACCTTCCGCTTCCAGGGACGGGATTTCCGGTTGACCGACGTGGCCGGGCGTGTCGTGAAGGACGTTCTGGCGTGAAATCGTAAGCGTGCCTCACACAGCATGGCCTCATCCATGGAAGACTCTAGGTCAACCGCCGTCGGCCCGCGCGATTTTCGAACGACCCACTGGAGCGTGGTTTTGGAGGCCGGCAAGGGCGGGTCATCCAATGCCCCGCAAGCGATGGCAGAACTTTGCCGGACTTATTGGTATCCGCTTTATGCCTATGTCCGCCGACGCGGTCACAGCGCGCATGACGCGGAGGATCTGACCCAAGAGTTTTTCGCGCGGCTGCTGGAAAAAGAGTATTTGGAAGGCATCACGCGCGAGGGCGGAAAATTCCGGTCGTTTCTCCTGACCGCGGTCAAACGATTTCTGGCCAACCAATGGGAGCGATCCCAGGCGCAGAAGCGCGGCGGTGGCGAAACGATTGTGTCCATTGATGAGACGATTGGCGAATCCCGCTATCAAATCGAGCTGCCGGACAAGGCCACGCCGGAGGAGTTGTTCGAACGGAGCTGGGCTGTCGCTTTGATCGACCAGGTCTTTCGGAGACTCCAGGACGATTATCGCGGTTGCGGGAAATCCGAGCTGTTTGATCGGCTCCAGAGCTTTCTTTCCGGCGATAAGCGGCTGATTCCGTATGCGGAAGTGGGCGCGAGTCTGGAAATGAGCGATGGCGCAGTCAAAGTCGCCGTTCATCGCTTGCGCAAGCGCTACGGGGAATTATTGCGGGAAGAAATCGCTCACACCGTTTCTTCGCCGGAAGAAGTCAATGAAGAGATCCGCCATCTCCTGGTGGCGCTGGGGCGTTAGTCAGGCCCGGTATCGGCCATCCGTTCCCGGCGATTGCTTGGATTCTGACCCAAGCGACGCACTCTTCCCGGTTACTTGAGCGCAGGAGAATCCCAGGGCTTCCTTTCGCTGCGTGTAACCTTTCCCAAGCTTTCCTGAGGTAACCCACAGAAAGACAAATCTATGAAAACTCGAACTCACTCCCTCGAACCGCAGGCTCGGAACTCCCTGACAAAAGGAAACGTGAAGGCAATCTGGCTGTCGGGGTTACGCCGATTCTGGAATGCGTTCCTCGCCGGCGCGGGCTATGGCCTCTGGTAACCAGGGCACCGAGAGGAGGCACAGGTTTGTAACCTTTGGACTCATTTCTTGAGGTAACAAGCGAAAGGCTGTTACACGGAAGTCAAGTCCGTCACGGTAGCGCTCTGAAACTGAAAACCGCTGTTCGATTAACCACAGAGAACGCAGAGAGCACAGAGAGTGGCAAAAAACTTACCACGGATCACACGGATGACACGGATGAAGGAAAAACGGGTGATCTTTCTGATCCGCGCCCATCCGCGCAATCGGCGGTTAGCTCTCCCGATTCTTTGCACTGCATCGTTCAGATCGCTCGCAGGCCGCGGTGAAATCTCTCGTCCTCGTCCTCGACGTCGTCCTCGTAATCGAATGGTGGAATCGAGGACGACGACGAGGAGGAGGACGATTCGGCTGCGGCTGCGCCGCGCTGTGCTCTCTGTGGTTCAATTGGCGTTTTGGGGCTGAACTCAATTCCTGACGTCATACGGAACCTTGGAACCAGGAAAACGGGACCAAGGGCTTGCCGTGCTCCGACCCACAATCCATTCAGGGGTGCAGATGGAAGACCTTGTTCATGATCTTCCACTCCCCGCTGACTTTGAGCAGCGTGAACAAATCGGTGAAGCGATGCCCGGTCCAGTTGTCGAGTTCCAGCCGAACCGTGGCGGCCGTGCCAACGATGTCGATGCTGGTAATCCGCGCCAGGAGTCCCGTTGCTGGACCGTTCTGGTCGTTCCAGTCAAAGAGTTGCTGGATCGGACCAGCGAACAGGTCGTTACCAATATAACCGAAGATCGTCGCGTCCTGGTGAAAGCCAGGCTTCATGTCGCTGCCGCGGCCCGACCTTCCGCCGTCGATATAGTATTGGACGGTCTTGGCAATGGCATCGTAATCACTGAGGATGGTTGGCGAGCTATTCATTGGAGTCTCCGGCTACTTCGCGCACGAGCGCCTTGCATTCCTCGACATTACGATATTCCGGTAGCGCTCGGCAACTCGAAGTCTTCTTTCCAATTCAGCCCTGCTGAATGGCGAGCGGGAAGACCGGATCCATGATGGACGCCCCACCGTCCACGTGGAGGGTTTACCCCGTGATGAAACTGGCTTCGTCCATGCACAGTAACGAGACCGCGTTACCAACGTCAGCCGGGGTGCCCATCCGGCGCATCGGAGTCCAACCACTCTCATGCCACGACTTGATGGCCTGGAACACCTCAGCCGGCAGCCGGCCCACCACACTGTCATCGGTCGCCCCGGGACTGATCACGTTCACGGTGATGCCGCGGCGCCCGAGGGCGACCGCGAAATAGCGCACCAAAGCGTCCTGTGCTGCCTTGGCTGCTCCCATGGCCACCCACGGTTGCCAACTTCCGGTGCGGCCACTGGGCGAATAGCTGATGGCAATGATGCGTCCGCCGCTATCCGGCATCAGTGGGGAAGCCGCCTGGGCGCTCAGCAAGAACGCCTGTGCTTGGGAGTCGAGGGCGGCATTCCATTGGTCCAGGGTGATATCCATCGGAGGTTGGTAGAACGCGGCGAGCTCCGGCCGGGCGTTGCTCACGAAGATGTCCAATCGGCCGAACTCCCGCTTGAGCCGGTCGAACATGCGGTTGATGTCGTCGGGGCGCGTGACGTCGGCTTGGATGGAAATGCCTTTGACTCCTTGTGCGTGGACCTGCGCCAGCGTTTCCCGCGCAGACTCTGCCTGCGTGTGATAATGCACCGCAACATTGACGCCGCGTTCGGCAAGCTTCAGGGCGATGCCTCGGCCGATCCCGCGAGAGCTCCCTGTGATCAGCGCATATTTTCCTTGGAGTGCCATGTGGATCTCTTTCTTTGGTTGTTTAGCTCGGATTCCGAAATCATTTTACAGAAGATAACAAAGAGAACGAAGCTCTCTGAAGGTTACGCAAGTAATCTACGGAACTGATCTGTTCTCCGTGCATTCTCCACAAGC
>JACQWK010000719.1 GCA_016209525.1 Verrucomicrobiota bacterium | reverse complement strand
CTCATTTTGGCCGTAACGCGGACACTCCTGTCCGCAAAACCTCCGAAAATGTGCGGACAGGAGTGTCCGCCTTACGGTCACGAACCGCGCCCGTTGCCAAAATGAGAATCGTTGACCTTGGGCCGAATGTCATTCACGTTGTCTCCACAGAGAAACGATCACGACGTTCAGAATACCACATCCTCGGGCGGGTTAAAGATTTCATGCGGGGAAATTTTTCTTTTCACGCTGGATGGCAAGGCGCTCCAAAGCGCGTGTTTTGAAGGTGCCTGTTAGGAGAGTTCAAGCTCACGGACCAGCAGAAAAAAGTTGCCGAAAGCTTTAAGAACGCCAAACCGCTTTCGCCGGAGAAATGCGAGGAGTTGCTGAGAAAAGGGGAACTCCGAGTGATCCTTGGGCGCGAGTGTTCAGTGGGGAAACCGCTCATCCACGCTAATGGACGCTAATCCGAGCACCAAGCGTGAACGAACCGATGGTTGAAGGCGGTCGCCGGAATGTGGACAGCACCATGCTGAGCCAACTGCTCCGACACAGTTGATTTCATTAGCGTCCATCAGCGTGGATTAGCGGTTGGACTGAATGGGTCCGGCTGAGCGGACCGCTGTCCCATCCGCCGAGAGCTCCGGCATCAGGAGCACGACAAGTGCGGCCGGCAGGAAAAGAAATCCCGCCGACAAAAGCGCTATCCGGAAATCGCCCACTTGGGAGAAAAGTCCGAAAAACACGGTGCCGAACGCGGCGGCGACCCGGCCAATGTTGTAGCAGAATCCGGCGCCGGTGGTTCGAAGCAAGGTCGGAAACAGCGGCGGGAGATACATGGTGAAGAGGCCGAACACCCCAGAGAAAAACCCGATGGCCGAGGTCCACACGAGAAGGGATGCGTGATCGCGCGGCACAGAGTACGCGCCAAATGTTGCCAGGAAGAAACCCAGGCACATCAAGGATATTGCTCTTCGATAGCCCAGAACGCGCGCCAGCCCAGCGGCGAGGAAATTTCCAAGAATCGACGATGAGATGACCATGAAGAACGACCGGCTGATCAGTTGCTCGCGCTGTCTGACCGGCCAGGAGCTGAGTTCAGGCAAATTGCGCAGATGTTGCTGATTCCAGAACATAAAGGCCCACCACGCCGTCAGGGACGTGGCGCAAACAAGGATCGTCAAAAGCGTGACCCAACGGATGCGGCCCCGGAATAGGTCGGCTACGCCCGGACCGCGGTCTTCCACGCTCATTTTCGCGGTGTGCCATTCTTCGGTTTCCGGCACGGAACGGCGAATCCAGAACACCATCAACGCCGGAAGAATGCCGACCAGGAAAACGTAGCGTTGGGGATACGCAGCCAGCCAATAGGTCGTCGCACAAGCCAAGAGGACGCCAATATTGACGCCCGTCTGCAAGACCGCGGCAATCCAGGGCCGCCAGCGTTTCGGCCAGGTCTCCGAAAGCAGCGACGCGCCCACGGCCCATTCCCCTCCGATGCCGAGCGCCGCGACGAACCGGAAAATCAGCAGTTGCCACCAAGTCTGAGCCAGAAAGGAGAGTCCGGTGAAAAGCGCATAGGTCAGGATCGTGAGGCTCAAGGTGCGGCTGCGGCCAAGCCGGTCACCGATTCGTCCGAAAAACCCGCCCCCCAGCGCCCAGCCAATGAGGAACGCTGCCTGAATCCAGGAACTCTTTTCTTTGACGAGCGGATCGGCCGGGCTGGCGACTTGCAGAAGTTGCGCGACGAAAGGGGCGGCGATGATCGTGTAAAGGTGCATGTCCAGCCCA
The DNA here is from genome assembly GCA_016209525.1 of Verrucomicrobiota bacterium. Classification (GTDB taxonomy): domain Bacteria; phylum Verrucomicrobiota; class Verrucomicrobiia; order Limisphaerales; family SIBE01; genus VHCZ01. The sequence continues at coordinate 2,752 of JACQWK010000719.1, read as the reverse complement.
TCGAATAGCCAGCCCAGCCACGCCGCGATGCCGGATTTCCATTGTTGAGAGGAAAGATCGCGCAGCCGTTCCACCACTGGGACGCCGGAAGTTGCCGGCAATTGAGAGGGCGTTACAGCAGAATTGGGTCTGTTCATTGTTGCCTTGCGAAACCTTCAGCTGTGCCGGAGGACTCGTGGAATTCGACAGGTCCACGGCCGTTCGAGGCTCGAGAAGAAGACTGCGCGCACTTCCCCCTCACCCCGGCCCTCTCCCTTGGGGAGAGGGAGGACCGATTTCCGCGTCGAGGCCGACCGGCGCTCATCGGCAGTCCACACCATGGGGCGAGACTTCTCCCTCTTCCCAAGGGAGAGGGTCGGGGTGAGGGGGAAAGTGACTTCGACCGACTCAGACTCGAGGCTTCGAGCGAGACGTTCTCCGAAAAGGGGGGATTTGCGAACCTTTGTCGATTCTCAGCCGAGAGACCTGCAATTTTGACAAAGTCCACGACAAAGGTTGCGATGAAGAGGTCCGCGGAAATGGCTTTTCGGAGAGCCTCAAACGAGGCACCGGAAGCTCCGCAGGGCTTTGGGCCATTCATCGTGTCAAGCCTTCGGCCTCGCTGGAGGCCACTGACTGGTTACGTTTCTCAAGCAAGCGCATCTGAGGCAAGAACACCTCTCTGGATTTCCTTTCGAGCACCTCGTCGTAACGCAGGATCGAGGCTAAGTCTTCTCCCCGACGGATGGCCCGTTCGATCTTCTTCTCGGCCCCGAGCAATCGAACTGCAATCTCGAGCACGGACTCGAGCCGATCCGCGGGAACGACCACCACGCCATCCTCGTCACCGACGATCCAGTCGCCTGGATTTACAACGACCCCGCCGCATTGGATGGGCAGGTCCACTTCTGCGGCGTATTCCGCGCCTCCCGCGTTCGGGACCACCGCGCGCGCAAAGACCGGCAAGCGATCCCTGCGGATGGCCGCGACATCCCGAATAGCGCCATCGATCACGACGCCTGCCAAACCTTTCAATCGGGCGCACGCCGTGGTCGCTCCGCCCCACAGGGCAGTGTTGAGTTCTCCTTGACCATCGATCACCAGCACGTTGCCTCTGGGACAGAGAGACAGCGCCTTGCCGACCATGAGAATGTCCGCGGTGTGCACACGAAGAGTCGTCGCCGGGCCCGCCATACGGCAGTCGGCGGAGAAGCAACGCATGTCATGGTCCATGGCTCCGGTCTTTCCCAGGGCGTCGGAGAGAAGAGCGGTCCGGAAAACCCGGAGCCGCTGTCGTGCTGAATGCTTTCGGTTCACGGTCCAGGAGTCACGGTTTGACATAAGACAACTTGGGCTGGGTTAATCGCCTGGTACTTGGCTTTGTGGCCGGTGATCTCAAAGGCTTGGGGGACGGATTCAATCCCATGGAGCACGTGAGTAATCACGGGCTTCAGCCGAACCCATCCGGCGGCCACCAGGCCCACCGTGTGTTCGAGGTGCCCCTTCGTGCTGATATCGGGGAAAAGGTAGCGCAAGCTACGCTCCCGCAGCAGATCGACATCAACCTCGAGTGGCTGGCCAAACCACGAAACGCCAATGATCTTTCCCCCCGAGCGGACCGCTTGAATCGCTTGCTTCAACGACTGAGTTCCGGAAAGCCCCTGTTGGGGACTGCCTCCCGCACATTCAAACACCACGTCCACGCCATTCCCGCCGGTCAAGTCCATGATCGCGGCAACGGGATCGCAGGCCTGAGCGTTTATTGTGTGGTCCGCGCCGAGGTCCCGGGAGATGCGGCACGCCTCCCCCCGCACGTCCACGGTGATGATCTTTCCCGCGCCTGAGAATCGCGCGATTTGGAGGCACTCGAGTCCCATGCTGCCCTGCCCCCAAATGGCCACCGAGTCGCCCAGACGGATTTGGGCCGTTTCCACCGCGGCGACACTGTCGCTCAGCGATTGAAGGCAAGCGGCCTCATTGTCTGAAATCCGGTCGTCCACTTTAACCAGGGCCGTTTCGGGAAGCAAGGCGAACTCCGCGAAACAGCCGGGCAATTGGAAGCCAATGATCGGGCCTTTCCGGCAAAGCTCGCTCCGTTCGGAAAGGCAGAGCGGGCAAACGCCGCACGGCAGCTTCGCTCGGGCGGCGACGCGATCTCCGGGGCCGAACCGTGGAACGCCTGCGCCCGCCTCGACAACCCGAGCGCAAAATTCGTGGCCAAACAACTGCACTGGAGCCTCGGTTTCGAGCCTCTTCCTGATGTGGTCGTACGCCAAGGTTCGAATTCCTCGGGCCAACTGGACTTCGGTCACACTCGGTTGGACACATAAGACCTGGACCAAGACGTGGCCAGGCTGGCAGCGCGGCGCGGGAATCTCGTCCAGCCGCATGTCGTTGAACCCATAAAAACGCCAGGCTTTCATTAACTCATTCCATCGTCGGCGGCGGGTCTGGCCGGGAGCGATTCAGGCTGCGCGCACTCTGCTGTGACCGCGGATATGACACTGGGACGGCGCATTCAAGTCAAGCCTCCGACTTAGAGCGTGTTTTGAAAATGCCGATTGGGTGGAACAGGCCACTGGCCTGTTGCGGCAGGCTACCCGCCTGCCGCACTTTTCGGCGGCAGGTCGCCGCCGAAAACGGGCTGGTAGCCCGTTCCACCCATTTTCAGCTAAGGGGTCAGTTCCGAATGGCGCTTAGTTTAGGTCCTTGTTTTTCTAGGGTTGTTTTTCCAGTAACGATTGCGATGAGCAATCTCCTTGAACTTGTGGCG
>JACQWK010000718.1 GCA_016209525.1 Verrucomicrobiota bacterium | reverse complement strand
TGCCCTCTCCCCGACCCTCTCCCACTCCTGCGTCGTGGGAGAGGGAGAACACAACGGTGACAGTGTCAAGATGCGCCATCCGGCCTGGAAGGCCTGGAACCTTGATCTTTCCTGCTGAATCTGCGAAACACGCTCCGATGATGCTGGACGCAGCGTTTCAACCTATCGTCCCGAATCCGGCGCTTGAACAACAACGCAACGAAGGCGCGAAGTTGAGGAAGAGAGACAAGCCGAATTCGCTCCGGCCACTGCGTCTTCACCTGAGGGGTGAGGCCGGCAATTTGCCTGATTTCCCCGTCCTTTGTTCCTTCGATTCTTTGTGGTTTGGGATCCCATCGTCTCCAGGCCAAGTGTGACGGCGCCCCAGGGATGAACTCCTCAAATTCACCGACGCACAGGCTCACCAACACTCGGCGCTGGATTATAGTCGAGCTGCTGTTTCTGGCCTCGATGATCAATTACTTCGACCGCGCCACCATTTCGTTCGCCCTGCCGCTGATTTCCAAGGATCTGAATCTCGGACCGGAGGCGAAAGGCGTGTTGCTGTCGGCTTTTTTTTGGTCCTACGCTTTGATGCAAATTCCGCTGGGCACTTGCGCGGATCGATTCAATCTCCGATGGCTGTATGCCGGGGCGCTGATGTTGTGGTCGATCGCTCAAGGCTTGACCGGCTTCGCCGGAAGTCTGGCGGTGTTGATCTTTTTTCGGATCCTCTTGGGAATCGGTGAGGCCATCTATCTGGTCGGAGGCACCAAGGTCGTCAGCTTGTTTTTCCCGATGTCCGAACGCGGTTTTCCTTGCGGGCTCTTCGACTTCGGCACGCGTTCGGGGTTGGTGCTCGCGGGGCTGATTCTTCCCTGGATGTTGGAGCACTTCGGTTGGCGACGAACGTTTGCCTTCGTTGGGTTCGCCGCGTTGCTTTGGCTGGTGCCTTGGTTGTGCCTTTACCCAAAGAATCTTCGAAGGGGGCAGGTCTCGATTTTGGCCGGCGGACGGGTGATCCCGGCGTTGGCAGCCAACGGCGTCTTGGTGGGCGGCTGGATCGCGGACCGGCTGATCCGGGCGGGTTGTGATCCGACACGGACGCGCAAGGGAATCATCAGTGTGTCGTTTCTCACAGGATTGTTCCTGATTCCGGCGGCGCATGCGGGAAGCGCGGAGATGACTTTGGCGCTGATCATGGGAGGGTGTCTGGTGGGCCTTTCCACGGCGAATCAATTGGTGATTCTTCAGAGCTGCGCGCCGCCGGAGCAAGTTGGCTTATGGGTTGGGATTTACAATTTTGTGGGAAATCTGGCCGGCATCCTCGCGCCGATCGCCACGGGTTTTCTCATCAAGATCACCGGTTCTTACACGCCTGCCTTCGTGGTGGCGGCGGTGATGATTGCCGCGGGGCAGCTTTCGTATTGGTTCATTGTCGGGAAATTGAAAGCCACGGATTGATCGGAGCAGCCGACGTGAGGGGGTTCACCGGGAATCTGAGATTTGAAATCTCAGATTTGAGATGCCTGCGCCAGAGCCTCATGGCCTGGAATAGTGCTTGGACCGCGGTGCCAATCCTGTTTACTCATGAATTATTAAAGTATCCGACTGAAATGTCTGACGTTGAACCGACGGTAAGATCGCCTGCATCGATTTCTCTCGGCCACAAGGATGATCCCTATGCCGTGATCCGGAATCGGAACTTTGTGCTGTACTTGATCAGCCGATTCATCGCGTCGCTCGGACAGCAGATGCTCACGGTCGCGGTTGGCTGGGAAATCTACGAACGCACTCACTCCGCTCTCGCCTTGGGCTTGGTTGGCCTGACGCAGATGGTGCCAATGGTGGTGGCGACATTGCCGGCGGGCCATGTCGCGGATAACTACGACCGAAGACGCATCATCCTCGTAATGACTCTGGGTGTCGCCTGCGCCAGCTTCGGACTGGCGGCTACGTCGATGTTTCAATGGCACGTCGGGTGCATTTACTTATGTCTTTTGGTTGCAGGGACAGCCCGGACTTTCCTATGGCCGGCGAGCGCGGCATTTTTGCCTTCGCTTGTTCCGCGGCGCATTTTTTCGAGGGCCGTCACGTGGAACACCGGGAGTTTCCATTTGTCTTCGGTTCTGGGGCCGGCGGCAGGAGGAGGCCTGATCGCACTGTTTCACAGCGCCACCGTTGTCTATGCGCTCAACGGCGCCATCCTGGTCGTGTGCTTCGTACTCATCTGCCTGGTGCGCGGCCAGCAAGTCCTCCCGAAGAAAGAGAAAATGACCCCAGCCAGTTTAGTGGCCGGATTCCGATTCGTCTTCGCGAACCAAATCATCTTGGGAACGATCACGCTCGACATGTTCGCCGTTCTGCTGGGTGGCGCCACGGCTTTGCTTCCGGTGTATGCGAAGGACATTCTGCAGGTAGGCCCCACGGGTTTGGGAATTCTTCAGGCAGCGTTACCTTCCGGTGCTCTGATCACCGCCTTCATTCTGGCCCACCGACCGCCGCTGCAAAAAGCCGGCGGCGCGCTTCTGTGGTCGGTGGCGGGTTTTGGGGCGGCGACCATCGCGTTTGGTTTTTCGACCTGTTTTTGGTGGTCCTTCCTCATGCTGCTGGTGTGCGGCGCCTTGGATAATGTCAGCGTCGTGGTCCGCCACACGCTGGTGCAAATCCTCACGCCGGACGAAAAGCGCGGCCGGGTCTCCGCCGTGAACAGCCTGTTTATTGGAACGTCAAACGAATTGGGCGGATTCGAATCGGGCCTCGTGGCGTATCTCTTCAATCCGGTCGTCTCGGTGGTGGCCGGCGGGATTGGCACGATCCTGGTCGTGGTGGCGACGGCCCTCAACTGGCCGGAGATTCGCAAGTACGGGCGGTTGGATGGGCAGGCTTAGGGCGTGTTTGGAAAATGTCTTGGGTAGCACAGGCTGCCAGCCTGTGCCGTCCGGCAACCTGCCGGACGGAACGGGTGCGGCGTTCACGGCCGATCCCGGCGCTGGTTTTGCTCGCGACGTCCCGCTCATCCCGGTCGGCAGGTTGCCGACCGGGGCGGGCAGGTTGCCCGCGCCACCTATTCTTAAAACAGGCTCTCAGATTCTGCCTCGCTAACTGGCAGCAGATTTGCTTGGCTTGGGGCCGGACAGCGTAAACTAGGCGGTTCGGAAATATGCACAAATCAGCACGATTAAGAGTTATTTTGGGTCTGGCGACCCCCCTCCTCCAGTTGGCCTTCGTTTCGGCGGCCTTGGCCGGAACTTTCTCTTCGGACTTCAATGTTAATTTGCCAACCGGCGTGAAAGTCTTCGGAAGCGCCAGGCTCGACCGGCAAGGCGGCGTGACCAACAGCGGCGTTTTGAGGTTGACCGATACCCTCCCAAACCAAGAGGGGTCGGTCATCATCGACACGTTGGACAGCGGCAAACTGGTCGGTAGTTTCGACGTCAAATTCAAGATCAGAACAGGCGGAGGGACGTGGGGCGAAGGATTTAGCTTCAACTTCGCTCCAGACCTGCCTGATGGTCCTTTCGGTGAGGAAGGAGCCGGCCTCGGTTTAACGGTCTCTTTCGACAATGTTGGAGACGCCGCAGGGGAGACCCCGGCCATTGATGTTAAGTTTCGCGGAGCCTCCATCTCCAGCCGGAGCGTGAACTCGCGAACCGGAGATTCATTCGTGGATGTCAGGATCAAAGTCGATCCGGACGGCACCTTGGACGTGGTTTTCGGAGCCACCACCGTCCACGCGAATCTTTTTGCCTATCTGCCGTCGGCCGGGAGGTTTGGTTTCGGCGCTCGAACCAGTGAGAGAACCGACGCCCACCTGTTGGATGAACTGTCGATCACTACGGCCGTCTTGCAGGGTCCGTTCGTCAGAACAGCCAGCCCGTCTGGAGTCGGAATCTCCCCCGACGCGGCGATTCTCGTCGAATTCCAGGACTTCGAATCGAAAGTCAATGAATCCTCCGTGAAACTCCTGTTGAATGGCGCCCCGATGAACGCGACGGTCTCCAAGGCCGGTGAAACAACTGTGGTACGGTTCCAGCCTGCGACGCTCCTCGCTTCGGGTTCGAGGAACACAGCCGAAGTTACTTACACGGATGATCGAACTCCGCCGCGCGCCTTCTCCGTCAACTTCGATTTCCTCATCGAGCCCTACGCCATCTTGCCTTCCAACTGGGCTCTTCCTTCAGGAATCGTGGACACCTCCAAGGCTGGGTTTAACATTCGAACGGTTCAAGCCAGGGCGGACGCAGGCTTGGCTGCGAGCATCGCTCGAGCGGAAGCTCAATTGGCCGGAACGTTGATCGATCCGGCGACTCGCCTTCCGTTTGTCAACGAAGCACGGCCCGGCCCGAATTCAGATCAAACTTTTGATGAAGAGCAGGTGATCAACTACGAACAGGACGCGCGGCCAAGCGGGAGTTTTAGCAACGACAGGGCGTTCCCTGGGATTCCAGGCACCGGAAATCATCGGGAAAACGCAGCCATGGAAATCATCACATTCCTTGAACTGCCCGCCGGATTCCATCGCTTCGGAATCAACAGCGATGACGGCTTCAAAGTCACCGTTGGACAACCCGATCCTCGCGATGCTTTTGCCACGGTGCTCGGCCAGTTCGACGGGGCGAGGAACTCCGCCGACACGACGTTTGGATTCGTTGCCGAGAAGACCGGTTTCTTTGCGTTTCGCCTGCTTTGGTTCGAAGCCGGCGGGGGGGCAAACTTGGAGTTCTATTCCGTGCTGCCGGGCGGACAGAAAGTGCTCATCAATGACCGGAGCAATGCTCGGTCGATCAAGGCGTATCGGGCGCGGCTGCCGGGTTCGGCTTTCCCGCCCATCGTCCACTCGATCAGCCCAAAACCGGGCGAAGTCGGAGTCAGCCGCAGACCAAGTATCGAAATCGTGCTGAAGGACAACGAGCTCCAAGCCACGACAGCCTCCATCCAACTGAAACTCGACGGCCAATCCGTCGCTCCCAAGGTCAGCAAAGCGGGCCGGCTCACCACGATCTCCTATCAACCCGCTTCCCAATTTCCGAATCTTGCCCAGAGCCGCGTCACCCTGACTTTTCAGGACTCAGCCAATCCGCCGAACACTTACACCCGCGAATGGGATTTCACGACCGCGCGAGTGATCAGCGTCAAGGGGCAGTGGGATTTCGAAGACGGCACTCTGAAATCGCCGTTCGGGTATGATTTGGCCTTTGGCGACGCTCCGGCCAGAGTCGTTTCTTCGCTGACGGAATTTGGCTCAACCACAATCTTTGGCATTCCTGATATTGCCGGAAAGCCGGCCAAGGTGATGAAACACAATCGGAGTGAAGCCGGGGGCGCTTCGCAACCCGGTTACCTCATGCGTCATTGCGCCAGCCCGTCGGGCGGGACGATGAACTTGAATCAATGGACCTTGATCATGGATGCCCTTTTCCCTGACCCGCAAGTAAGCCCCTTCACCGCCTTGATACAATTGAACGAAACCACATCCGATGGCGACCTTTTCGTCCGCTGGAACAACATCGCCGGAGAAGGGACAGGCGGCATCGGCGTATCAGGCCAGTATGCGGGCGATGGCCGGACGAGCGTCAAGGTGGGAGAATGGCAACGCCTGGTTTTCGCCGTGGACTTGCTCGCGTCGCCGCCGGTCATCAGCAAGTTCGTCAACGGCGTCAAGTTTCAGGATCAAACGTTGACCCCTCCGCAGATCGACGGAAGGTTTTCGCTCGGGAGGACCGCACGCCTCTTTGCTGACGATGACAACGAATTGAATACGTTTTATGTGAATAGCATTCAAGTCCTGGACGGCAAGCTGGCGGATGATGAAGTGGCTGCGCTCGGAGGACCAGCCGCCGAGGGCATCCCGTTGAACCTCGGTCCCGGCGTATTGATCGGTGGAACTCCTAAGCTCAGCATCAGGCTGCTCGGTGACCGTGTCGCTCTCTCTTGGCCTGAGTTCTGTCCCCCCTACATCCTGGAGAGCACGGACAGCCTGGTGAAGCCCGCATGGAAGGCTGTCGCCGGCGCCGCAGACTCCTCCGCAAACGTGGCCATAGAAACAGCGCCTCGCTTCTTCCGGCTGCGACGGTAGCAACGCAGATTTTTTCGCTCCTGCGTCGCGAAAGAATTCAGACTCTCGGATAAAGCGGCGATCAATCGCGCGCACTCCAAACGCTGGCGCGATGACCTGGCCGCCGCCCAGGACTGCGCGGTAGCGTTTGGACTGCGTCCGGTTGACCGGCGCTTTTCAACCCAAGCCACCTTACCGAGTCATCAAAAGCTGGGTCTTTCGGATTCATTCTCAAGTTCTGCCTCGGCGCCGCCGATTATCTCCTTGAACAACAAAATTCGTGTAAGCACCCCCAGCGCTGCGGGAGTGGGTGTCGTACCCTCTTCGCGAGCAGCGTGGGAGGGTGTCGCTTTGCCTTCTTTGGCGGCGGTGGAGCCGTCAGGCAGGTGAGCGCACGGTTTTGCAGACCGGCCTAAAGACATGACCTAGAAACTCGAAAAATCATCCCAGTTCGTTAGAAAAGTTTAGCAAGGACGCCTGTAGTTTTATGACACAGGGAAGTGTCGCATGGTAATTAATACCAATACTTCGGCTATCCGGGCTTCCCGCTTTTTAGCCGAGTCAGGTTCGTTGTTGTCCAAGTCGTTGTCTCGCTTAAGCGCCGGGACGAGAATTGTCTCTCCCGAAGATGACGCGGCTGGCCTGGCTCAGTCCCTCAAGCTGAGCACGCAGGTCAAACGCATCGAGGCCGTGATGCAAAACAATGCGAACCTGGTTTCCTTCCTCCAGACTCAGGATGGCTTCCTCAATAAGGTCACCCAAGCGTTGGATCGCATGAGCGAAATCGCCGTGCTGGCCAAGGACGCCACCAAAACGAGTCAGGATATCGCTCTGTACCAAGCCGAATTCGATCAACTCCAAAACTTCATCAACTCGGTTTACGAGAAGAAGTTCAACGGCGTTAATTTGTTTTCGGATTCGATTTTGCACCCGGTGATCGACGGCCAAGGCACCACCAAAGAACTCGCCGGCGCAAATCTGGCGTTGGCGGTCGGCAAGGGAAATGGAGAATTTACCATCAACCTCAAATTCACTGGCGGACTGAACGACGATCAGAAGAATGCATTCTACAGCGCGGCGAACCGATGGCAGAGCATTATCATGAAGGACCTGGTCAATGTCGGAGCCGTGGATGACCTCGAAATCACGGTGACCGCTGCCAACATCGACGGCCCCAGCGGCACCTTGGCCCAGGCCGGGCCAGGCGCGATCCGAGGCGGTTCGCCAAGCCTCCCAGTCACAGGCTCAATGACCTTCGACACGTCGGACTTGAACAGCCTCACGACCGACGGCCGGTTGTACGCGGTTATTCTCCACGAAATGGGGCATGTGCTCGGCATCGGCAGCCTTTGGGATACGCAGGGTTTGGTCGTCACCACCGCCGACGGCCCCCAATACCAAGGCCAGGCGGGAGTCGATGAATACAACGCGATTTTCGGAACGACCTTCAGCACGCTTCCGGCGGAGGACGACGGCGGCGTCGGGACGGCCGAGGTTCATCCCGAAGAATCGAGCAACCGAACCATCAGCGGCGATGCAGCCCCAGGCTTGGATAACGAGTTGATGACCGGTTTCGCTGAGAGCGCCGGAACGCCGATGCCCTTGAGCAGAATTTCCATCGGGTTCTTGGATGACTTGGGCTACACTGTCGATTACGCGGAGGCGGACGCTTACTCCGGGCCGGGCACCGGGACTGGTCCTCGAAGGGGTATCAGCATGCACGACGTCGAGAAGATCAAGATGACCGTTCAAGATGTGTCGAGCCTGCGAGCGAGGGTTGGCGCTAATCTGGCGGATGCTTTGAATCGCCAAGAAACCCTGCAAATCGAGAAAGAGAATCTTTCCCAGGCCACCAGCCGTATTTCGGATACCGACGTTGCCAAGGAATCCGTCCAATTCACCAAGGCTCAGATTCTCGTCAATTCCGGCTCAGCCATGCTCAGTCAGTCCAACGCATTGCCTGAAGCGACGCTGCGGCTGATCGGTGCTTAACTCTACCTTGTCCCCCCATGCCACCAGCCAAGGGCACTTTTTTCCCAGCCATGAGGCGGATTTTACCATTCTTGCAGCCTGACTCTCCATGAACCACAAGGTAGGGCGCGCCTGTCTCAGCGCGCCGAAAGAACGGCGCCTGAAGAACGGCGCGCTGGGACAGACGCGCCCTACCGAGCTCCGGTTCAAGGTCCCAATGCGCGCCAAAATTGGCGTGGTGCCTTTCCGTGAACCGCCGGTTCGTAGCCGCCGAGGTGACGAGGCGGACACCGGTTATTCTAATGAGCGATCAAGATCACACCAATCTTGTGGTCGTTCTGTTTGAGCTACCCCTCACCCGTCCTACGGACACCCTCTCCCCATCGGATGGGGAGAGGGCCGGGGTGAGGGGCATTCGACTCATGTTAAAAGCGAATTGGAATTATTACTGAAATAGACCACTTAACCCTGACTCATCCCACGCGAACAGGATTGCCGTCGCGAGCGTCTCGGAGCTAAGCTCGAAACACCGCGAGAAAGCGAATCCCATGAATATGCCCATTTCACTTTTCCACAGCCTCCTAACCGCGCTCTTCGCGACCACCATGCTGACGCCCGCATTGGCCGCCGACCGGCAGTATGATTTTCAACAAAAGACGCTGGCCAACGGGTTGCGCGTGATCTCCCTGGAGGATTTCTCCTGTCCAGTCGTGGCCGTCCAAGTTTGGTATCACGTCGGTTCGAAGAATGAAGACCCGGCGCGCCAGGGCTTCGCCCACATGTTCGAGCACATGATGTTTCGCGGCACCGACCGCCTGGGGCCGAAGGACCACTTCGAGCTGATCCGCGGCACCGGCGGCGACTGCAACGCCTACACCGCGTTCGACAACACGACTTACGTCAATAGTCTGCCCTCGAACCAACTGGAACTCGCGCTCTGGCTCGAAGCCGAACGGATGGCCTTCCTGAAGATCGATCAGGAAAGCTTCGACACCGAACGGAAAGTGGTGGAAGAAGAGCGCCGCCTCGGCCTGAACGCGCCCTACGGGACCGTGCCGGAAAAGGTGCTGCCCGTCTTGTTCAAAAACCATCCGTATCGCTGGTCCACCATCGGGCAAATCCCGCATCTGCGGGCGGCGTCGATCGACGAACTCCAGGCGTTCTGGGAGAAATGGTACGTGCCGAAAAACGCGACGCTGGTGATCGTGGGAGCGGTCAAGCATGCCGACGCCCAAGGGCTGGCGGAGAAATATTTCGCCTGGATTCCAACTTGCCCCGATCCAGGACCGCGACCCGTGCGCGAGCCGGCGCAGGACGCGCCGCGCGAGGCGCTTATCAGCGAGGAAAAAGGACCGGCGCCGATCGTGGGCTTCGTCTATCGCACGGCGCCGGTCGGTCACAAGGACGCGGTGCCGATGGAAATGTTGATGTCCATCGTGGGCGGAGGCGAGAGCAGCCGCCTCAACCAGGACCTGGTCAAGAATCAGAAGATTTGCCAGGCAGCGATGGCCGGCGCCATGGCGCTGGAGGACGACGGATTGGCCGGCGCCGGGGCGGTGATGATGCCGTGGGGGGACAAGGCCAAGGTGCTGGCCGCGGTGGAAACTCATTTGAAAAAGATCCTCGAAGAGCCGGTGACAGAGCGGGAACTGACCAAGGTCAAAAATCAAATGTTGCGTCAGGTTGTTACCGGGGCGTTGACGGTGGCGAACAAGGCCAGTCTCATTGGCGAGGCGGCGACGATTGAGCGCGACCCCGAGCGGGTCAACCGGCGCTTGGAGGAAATCCGGGCGGTGACCGTTGAGGACGTGCAGCGCGTGGCGAAGACCTACTTGACGCCGGAGCGGCAGACGACCGTACGGGTCGAACCGAGCCTGTTGACTATGTTCAAGAATCTGATCGGCTTCGGCAAAGGCCCCGCCGAGGATGAAGGTGCGGCGGCGTTGGCCTCCGGCGGACCAAACCGAGTCGCCCCGCGAACGGGTGCCAAGGCGGAAACGAACCGCCCGGAGAGTTTTCCGGCGCGCCCGCCCAAGCAGCCGTTGTTGGAGGAGATTCCCGACGTTCCCCATGTGGACCGCACGCTGCCCAACGGACTGAAAGTGGTCGTGATTCCAAACCACGAAGTGCCTTTCGTGACGATGACACTGGGGCTGAAATACGGAGCTTGGGCCGAGGATCCCGCCAAACCGGGCGTGGCCTCGATGACGCTGTCGATGCTCGACAAAGGCACGAAGCGGCGTACGGCGGCGGAGTTTGCCGAAGAGACCGAGTTCAACGCCATCTCGGTGGGCGGCAGCGCCGGGATGGACGTCGCGTCCGTCAGCGCGTCGTGCGTCGCGGACAAGGTCGCGCTGACGGCGCGCCTTTTGGCGGAAGTGGTCTTAGAGCAGGCGTTCCCGGAGGAGGAGTTCAAAATCCTGCGGCAGCAAACCGAGTTGGGGCTGATGATTTCGTCAAAGGAACCGAATTATGTGGCCGACCGCGAATTCCGGCGCCGGCTTTACGGCGAGCATCCCTACGCGCGGACAGCCACCGGCGAGGTCGCAGACTTGCAGCGCATGACGACGGACGACCTCAAGGCCTGGTGGAAGACGCACGCGCGGCCAGACGCCGCGGTGCTGTTCATCGCCGGCGATGTGCAACCCGAAGCGATGTTCAAGCTCGCGGAAGAAACGCTCGGTCCGTGGAAGAGCGAAGGGCCGGCGCCGCAGCCTCGACTCGCGCCGATTCCTCCGGCGGCGGCGACGCGTATTTATCTCGTGGACCGGCCAGGTTCAGTGCAAAGCCAAATTCGCGTGGGGCACTTCGGCGTGACGCGCGAACATCCGGATTACCATGCGGTGCGCGTGTTGTCGCAGATCCTGGGAGGCGGCTTCAACAGCCGGTTGAACGAGGCGATCCGTGTGAAGCGCGGGCTGACTTACGGGGCGGGCGGCGGGTTCAGCGCGCAGCGGTTCGCGGGACAATTCGAAGTCTCGACTTTCAGCAAAACGCCCAAAACGACGGAGACGATCGGCGTGCTGTTGGAGGTCCTGAACGAAATGCGCGCGGCGGCTCCGACCGATGAGGAGTTGGACAACACGCGCAGTTACCTGACCGGCAGTTTTGCGGGACAGCGCGAGACGCCGCAGGCCACGGTTGGAGACCTTTGGTTGATCGAGTATGCGAAATTGCCCGCGGACTATTTCCGTCGCGCTTTGGCCGCGTACAAACGCACGACCGCAGGAGACGTGCGTCGTGTGGCGTCCTCGCTGATCGATCCGAAGGCGCTGTGCGTCGTCGTGGTGGGCGACGCCAAGCAGCTCCGCGCCGACCTTGAGAAAATCGCGCCGGTGACTTTAGTCAGCTCGGACGAGCCGTCAACCGCGCCGGCCAAACCCGGCGGCTCCAATCCGTGACCGCAGCGTTTACGTGGGATTCGGACCATGAACCGTAGCCGCCGAGGTGAGGAGGCGGATAGAGTCAGATGCGTAATACGTAATGCGTAATGCGTAACACTCAGCAGTACTCATTTTGGCGACAGGCACGACCTGCGACCCGCTTGTAGTCCCGGCTTTAGCCGGTTTTCTCGCGCTGGCCGGCTAAAGCCGGAACTACATACGGGTCATAATGAGAATTGCTGGTAACACTTCAGCGACACTTGAAACCGTACCTGATAATTTGCGAGGGAGGCAAGCCACGTCGCGCCAGCGCTTGGAGTGCGTGCGATTTATTGCCGCTTTGTCCGAGAGTCTGAGGTCAAGTCAGCCGGCTTCCGGTTTCGGTGGACCGCGGGAAAGCTGCGATAAATCGACCGGACCCTCCCAAAACCCGTGACGCCAACCGCGAAATGCTTATCCTCCTCGCTCTATGAAAATCCGATTCCACCCCGCCGCCATCATTGCCCCGGCCTTGCTCTTCACATCGAGTGTCCTGGCGCAAGAGACCCCCGCGCAACGCCACGAGATGGCGACCAATCATTTGAAACGAATCACCGCCGAGATGTCGGCCAGTTGCTTGAATGAAATCACCGCCCTGGACGATTGGAAACAGCGCCGGCCGGAGATGCGCCGCCAATTGCTGGTAATGCTTGGCTTGGATCCGCTGCCGCCTCGCACTCCGCTCAAGGCGGCGATCACGGGCCGCCTCGAACGCGACGCTTACCGCATCGAGAAAATCGTTTTCCAGAGCCTGCCGGGCCTTTACGTCACGGGGAATTTCTACGTTCCAACGCAATCCGCCAAGCCGATGCCGGCGATCCTTTATCTCTGCGGCCATTCGCCGCACCCTCTGGGAGCCAAGTTCTATTACCAGGATCGCGCGGTTTGGTTCGCGGCGCACGGTTTTGCCTGCTTGATTCTCGACACGCTCGAATTCGGCGAGGTCGCCGGTATCCATCACGGCACGCACGATTTGAACATGTGGCATTGGCTCTCGCTCGGTTACACCCCCGCGGGCACCGAAGTCTGGAATGCCATCCGCGCGCTGGACTATTTGGAAACTCGGCCCGAAGTCGATCCGCGCCGAATCGGCCTCACCGGCATCTCCGGCGGCGGCGCGATCACGTGGTACGCCGCCGCGGTGGACGAACGCGTGGCGGCCGCGGCGCCGGTCTGTTCCACCTTCACCTTCGGCTCGCAGGCCTCCCATTGGCTGGCGTCGGGCCAATGCGACTGCATCTATTACCACAACACTTACGCCTGGGATTTCCCGGTTCTTGGCGCGCTCATCGCCCCGCGGCCGTTGCTCATGATCAGCGGACAAAAGGACGGAATCTTTCCGCCCGACGGCTACCACGACGTGTTTCATCGATCCAAACGGATCTACGACCTCTATGCCGGCGGTCACTCAGAACGAATCCGGGAAGTGGACGACAACGTCGGGCACAGCGATCCGCCTTTGTTCCTCCGCGAGGCGCGCCAATGGATGCAGCGCTGGCTCAAGAACGATCCGGCTCCGCTGCCCCTCGAAACCAACGTTCCGCCGAAGGAAACCGCCGAGGACCTCGCTTGTCTGAGCCGGCTCCCCGCCGACGCTCTGAACTACGACATCCAGAACTGGCTGACGGCCCCGCTTGCGATGAATCCGTCTGAAATAGTTCCGTTCCCTCGCAGCAGCCGACGTAAGGAGGCGAACCATGTCAAATCCGAAATCCGAAATCCGAAATCCGAAACTCATCAGCGCCGCACCCCTGGTGATTTCTTTAGGACGCGCACCTTGGCGAAACCCGTTTCGCGATCCGCGTGGGAACGGCGCCGCGCCGAATTGCTCGCCCAACTCAAAGACAACGTCTTCCGCTGGTTTCCCGCGGAGCAAATTCCGTTCGAGACCAAAGTGTCGAAGAACACCGGCGGGTGGACGGCCCGGTACGCCAACTACAAAGAAGTCTCGTTCCAGACTGAGGAAGGAGCGCGCGTCCGCGCCCAGCTCTTCACTCCAATGAGGCGTTCTGCTGACGCCCCGCTTCTCATCTACGCAAAACGGCTGGCCGATTCCTTTCACTTCATGGACGTGGATGAATTGCTTCCCCTGCTGGGGCGTTACAGCGTGCTCGTTCTCAATCCGCGCTTTACGGAGCAACCCATCGGCGCCGCCGAATACGCCAACATCGAACGCACCGCCGTTTGGGCCGGACGCACGATTGCCGCGATGCAAGTCTGGGACACCTTGCGCGCCCTTCGCTGGGCCGCCGACGAAGAGAAACTGTCCCCCTCTTCCATCGCCCTCTACGGCAAAGGCGAAATGGGAATTGTCGCGCTCTACGCCGCGCTTTTCGACAATCGAATCCAGCAAGTCATCCTGAACGACCCGCCGGCCTCGCACTGGCAAAGGCCGGCGCTCTTGAACGTTCTTCGGGTGACGGACATTCCCGAAGTGGCGGGCGCCTTCGCTCCGCGGCGATTGGTATCTCTGACGCCGCTCGCCGGCGATTTCGATCACACGGAGCGCATTTATCGACTCCAGCGCGTTCCCAAGGAACTCGTCCATTCGCCCAGCCTGCCGGACGCGCTCCAAGTGTGGAGTCGTCCACCGGGCCGCTTCGCCCAGTAGCCCGGATCTTTTCGTAGCGGCGGGCGTCTCGCCTGCCGTAAAGCCAAACTCGGTGGGGCGAGACTCCGTCGCGCCCTTGAATCCTTATTGGCAAAGAAGTCAGAGCTCGACGAGAGTTTCGCCCCACCAACAACTTTGGATTTCGGGCTTTCGAGTTTGTTCCGGATTTCGAATTTCGGATTTTGGACAAAGGCAGGTCCCCGCCGTGGAACGATTTCGCGAACCCAGAAATTCTTCTTGCACGGGCGCGAAGGATTTGAGGCCTGCCAGAATCCTCAACTCCGACCCCCTTGTTTTGCTTCAGACCAACCCTCAGCTCTCCTCTCTCCCCCTCGCCCCCACTGCCGTCGAATCAAGCATGAATTCAATTCCATCCCGAGCAGTTCTTGCTCTTGCTCTTACTCTTACTCTTACTCCGTAATTCCCTGGAGAGATTAAGATGAGGAGTAAGAGCAAGAGCAAGAGCAAGAAACGGCCGGTTGTCCCAACTTCAACGGCAACGCCCCTCGCCTCTCGCCCCTCGCCCCTCGCCTCTCGGCCCTCGCCCCTCGCCTCTCCCCTCTCGCCGCTTACCCATCCAACGGACTTCGCACTCCCAAGCCCGGCTTCTGCATCACGTGCGTGTAAATCTGCGTCGTCTCCACGCTGGCATGGCCGAGTAATTCTTGGACCGTGCGAATATGGTAGCCGTTTTCAATCAACCGCGTGGCAAAGCTGTGCCGCAACACGTGCGGCGTCACCCGCTTGTTCAACTTCGCCGCCCCTCCGGCCTTGTGGATCGCGGCCTGATAACTCCGATCCAGAACATGGTGCCGGCGCTTGATTCCAGATCGCGGATCCTCGCTAAGGTGATGGTCCGGCCAAACTCAGGACCAGAAAGTTGAGGGTTGCGAGTTGAGGGTTGAGCGACGACAATTTCACCGCCTTCAGATCGAAACGAGAAGGCTCAACCCCAAAGGAGGAATTCAGTTATGTTCAACTTGGAGAAACTGGAAGCTTGGAGTGAGGCCATTGCCTTCGCCGACCAAGTCTATCGGATTACCCGCGCCTTTCCGGACGACGAACGGTTCGGCCTGACCAATCTGATGCGACGTGCCGCCGTCTCGATTTCCTCCAACATCGCCGAAGGCACCTCCCGAAGCTCTCGGGCCGAGTTTGCGCGATTCATTGAGATTGCCACGGGCTCGGGTTACGAAGTCGTCTCTCAGGCCACCGTTTCTCGACGGCAAGGATTTATTGGCCAAACCGATTTCGAATCACTCTCCGGGGCGGCCGAGAAACAAGGCCGCATGCTCTGCGGGCTCAAACGATCATGGGAAGTCGCTTAATCTTTGACCCTCAACCTTCAACCCTCAACCCTCAACCAATCCGAGCGCCTGCCGCTGGCTGCTCGCGCTCGATCAGAGCCGGTCCAGCGGACTCTTGGCGCCAATCCCCGGTCGGTTCAACACATGCGTGTAAATCATCGTGGTCGAAACGTCGCTGTGCCCCAACAACTCCTGCACCGTCCGGATGTCGTAACCGTTCTCCAACAGATGCGTACCGAAACAATGCCGCAACGTATGGCACGACGCCGGCTTGGCGATCCCCGCGGCCCGCAAGGCGAAGTGGAATTCCCGCTGCAAGCCGGTGGGATGCACGTGATGCCGCCGCACTTTTCCCGTGCGTGGGTCCACCGATAAACGATCCGCCGGGAACACCCATTGCCAGCCCCACTCCCGCGCGGCTTGCGGATATTTCTTCGCCAGGCTCTCCCACATCCAGACTCCACCGTGCCCTTTGGCGCAATCTTCCTCAAACCACCGCCGCACTTGCCGCAAATGATCCGTCAGTTCCGCCACCAATCCCTCCGGCAGGAAAGTCACTCGATCCTTGTCTCCTTTCCCGCTGCGCACGACGATTTGATGCGCGCCAAAGTCCAAATCCTTCACCCGCAACCGCACGCATTCCATCAGGCGCAGTCCGCTCCCGTAAAGCAGTTTGGTCATCAGGGCGTAAGCACCGCTCATCCGGTTCAACACCTGCCGGACTTCCGCCACCGTCAGCACGACCGGCAGCCGCTTCGATCTCTTGGCTCGCTCAAAAGTACCCAGTTGCTCCAACTCCCGGCCCAAGCCCTCCCGAAAAAAGAACACCAGCGCATTGAGCGCCTGATTCTGCGTGCTGGCGCTCACCTTGCCTTCCACGGCCAAATGTTCCAGAAACCGTTTGACGTCGGAGCCGCCGGGTGCGCCACTGCCCTCTGCGTTTGCGAACATCAGAAACCGGTAAATCCAGTCCAGATAGGTGCCCTCCGTCCGGTAGGAATAGTGTTTTAGCCGCAGCGCTCGAACCACCTTATCAATCTCGGCCCGTGATCGCTGTTGCATCTGCTGAAACGCCTCCTTCTTTCCTTGGCGGCTCCAAAAAACTTCCAGGCCCGCCTGAATCGATTCGCTCCCCGGCACCGCATCCACCGCCTCCAGTTCGGGCCACTCCCGCGCCCACGCCACCTTCAGGAGTCGTTGATAGAGGATGCGCAAGGCCTGATGCGCCTGTTCCAGTTGCCAGCGCTCAAACCCGGTGCCTGCCAAATGGACCAAATAATTGCTCAAGTCTTCCAACCCCGCTTGCCGAAGCCGAGCCGGTTGCAGCCAGACGATGAAGCGCTCGCAATCCCTCTGAAACCAAGGCCTTCGTTTCTCGGCAATCCCAGCCTCCTCCAGCAATCGTTGATACCTTTTCCAGAACGCCGCCTCCTGCGCGGGGCGCTCTCCCGAATCCGGGCCATTCTCTGCGTCGAAGTTCATCTTGACTCCTCCTTTTGGCAGAGCCAGTCTGACTCTTAACCGCTGTCACCGTTGAGGGTTCTGGGAGCATCCTCCAATCCTCCGGCACAGCGTGTGAACAATATGGAGATAGGCAGATTCTGTCTAGCACAATATCAGTCACATCTGCCCAATATCTGTTAGCCCAAAACAATATGCCAAAACTCACTCACGGATTATCGGGCACGGCTGGTGAGTACCACGCTGCTGCGGAGCTGTCCCGACGCGGTTATCTCGCCACCATTACGAATAAGAACGCAGAGAGCGTTGATATCTTGGCAGCTCGCCCAAACTCAGGCAGAGCCTTGAAGATTCAGGTCAAGACTACGCAGAGTGAGAAGGCGCACTGGGTTTTGAGAGAGAAGGACGAAGAAGATCATGGGCCGGGATTTTTTTACATTTTCGTTCGTCTTGGCGCGCTTGGCACTCGTCCAGATTTTCACATCGTGCCCGGCAGGTTTGTCGCGAAGACCATCAAGAAGGGACACTCTGACTGGCTCAAGGGTATGAAGAAAGACGGATCACGTCGGAAGGATACAAACATGAGAGGTTTTTGGGATGACGTTGGAACGTTCAAGGAGAAGTGTCAGTTGCTAAAAAAGTGCTAACAAGGCGCTGGAGACGAACCGCCGCTGAGCGTCTCGGTTTTGACATGACTGGATTTATGAACATCATCAGACACAGCTTGAGCCCGTTTCCAGCGGCGGTCGCTCAGCTTTGTCGTTAGGTTTCGAGAGATTTCGGACAGAGAAATGAACACCGACATCGCCAGACCGCCTGCGGAAGAACGGATCGCGTCGCTCCGTGCCGGGCGTTTGATCCTGAACGCGTCGGATCATCGCGGGTCGTTCAGCGCCGTCGGTTTCCGGGCTCACGAGCAGTTGGATCATCGCGGGAGGGTCGGGAGCGCTGGGTGGTCGGATCGGTTTGCCGCTGAGGGCCGTCACGGGTTGGCGTT
>JACQWK010000705.1 GCA_016209525.1 Verrucomicrobiota bacterium | reverse complement strand
TTAATTCAACAGCAGTGGGGCCGGGGTGAGGGTGAAAGAAGGCGGGCCAGCTTCCAGAGAGGCCGAATCATCGCGGTTGAGAAGAGGATTCTAAAGTCAATCCCCTAATAACTTCTTCAACTGGTCGCGCGCGGTTTTCTCGCGCGAGTTCTCCTCGGCTTTCGGCACATGGACTCGCTTGGGCATTTCGAAGTACTCGCAGAAGTTCGCCATGTGCTTTTCGGCGACAGGATCCGCGCGGCGGTCCCGGCATTGGTGGGCGACTTTCGGATCGTAACTGATGCAGTTCAGGCACACCTTGAGGTCGGAACCGCACCGATGGCAGGAATCGCCGCGGCCCGGCTGGCCAGGCAGCGTCCACTCCCACCCGCATCTATGGCAGTGACGTGTCATCGTCTAAAGCCTACTGGTTCAGTCTGGAAATAGAAAGTCGATTGTCGAAGCAGTGGCAGGGCTGCATCAAGCTCTTCGTCCTCTCCCCGCGAGGAACGAGTGAGGAGAGGACCGAGGAAAGGGGAACCAATAAAAACGTGCCTCCTCTCCCCAACCCTCTCCTCCATCCGATGGAGGAGAGGGAGGATTCGCGGAGCTTGATGCACCCCTGAAACAGTAGGTTAGCCCTGACCGGGACGGACCGCCCATCTCGTAGCGCGGATTTGTAATCTGCCGTATCGCGGGATTCCATTCTACGGACGCCCCGATGGCCGAGCGGTCCCGCCGTATCGAGCGCCCAACCGAGTTCAACTCGGCGATACGGCAGATTGAAAATCGGCGCTGCTCCCGGCATCGCTGTAGCCTGGCACGTTGATTTAACGTCCGGAATTTGCGATTTGCGATTTGCGATTTACAAATGTCGGCCTCGTTACCTCGGCGGCTACGAGCGCCCGGTTCATCGGAAGTATTGAAAAAGCAGGCTGATTCATCCAGTCTGTCCAAGTGAAATGTTGCTGGTATCACTGGTCCATGAGCTTGGCTCTTGTTCTTTACGCAGGCTGCAGCGAATCTGAGCACGCCTCTAGCGCCCCGCCGACCGCGACAACCAAAGGTCCGGAGCAAGCTCAGCCGACGTTGCCCACGATTAAACTCTGGCTCGGGGCCGAAGAAATCGCGGCCGAGCAAGCCCTGACCGAGACGCAGATCCAGACGGGGTTGATGTTCCGCAAGGAAATGCCGGAGAACCACGGAATGCTGTTTGTATTCTCTGAACCTCATCGCGCTTCCTTCTGGATGCGAAATACGATCCTCCCGCTCACTTGCGCCTACATTGGCCCAGACGGAGTGGTGCTCGAGATTCGTGATATGAAGCCGTTGGACGAAACTCCCATTGAAGCGGCCTCAGCCAAAGTCCAGTTTGTCTTGGAGATGAATCAAGGGTGGTTCGCACGGCACCACATTTCGACCGGGACCGTCGTGCGAACGGAACGTGGCTCACTCTTGGAAACCTATTTCACGCGTCGATGAATCTGGCTTTGAAGGTTTGTCTGAACAAACCCACCCCTCCCCCCTCCCAGGAGGGGACCTTTTATTGGCTGCCTAGTGCGTGGCTCCCCTCCCTGGGAGGGGTTCGGGGGTGGGTTTGTGTTTTATCCGCTTGGCCGAATCGACTTGAATCATGATTTCGCGGACTAAGTCGGCAGCGCTTTTTGCCGAGGCGCTGCGATACATCCCGGGCGGCGTCAATTCGCCGGTGCGCGCATTCCGCGCCGTGGGCGGCCAGCCGTTTTTTGTCAACCGCGCGCAGGGCGCGCGAGTTTTCGATGTCGATGGCAACAGCTACATCGATTACGTCGGCACTTGGGGACCGGCCATCCTCGGCCACGCCCACCCCAAAATCATTCAGGCCGTTCAGCAAGCCGCGGGACACGGAACCAGTTTTGGAATCCCAAATCCGCTGGAAGTCCAAATGGCCAAGCTTGTCTGTTCCGCCGTGCCGAGCGTGCAAAAAGTCCGGATGTGCAACTCCGGAACCGAAGCGACGATGTCCGCGATCCGTCTGGCGCGCGGTTTCACGGGGAGAAACAAAATCATCAAGTTCGAAGGGTGCTACCACGGACATGCCGATTCGCTGCTTGTGAAAGCCGGGTCAGGTGCCCTCACCTTTGGGCATCCGGACAGTCTCGGCGTTCCGGAGGCATTCACCCAACATACGATTGTTTTGCCCTTCAACGACGCAGTCGCGGTCCGCAAAGCCTTCGAAGCAAATCTTCGAGACATCGCAGGCGTCATCCTCGAGCCGGTTCCCGGGAACGCCGGCGTTTATGTGCCCCAACCCGGCTACCTGGAGGCTCTTCGCAAGCTGACGGCGGACTGCGGCGCGCTGCTGATTTTCGACGAGGTGATGACCGGTTTCCGGCTCGCGCGAGGAGGAGCGCAACAGGTTTTCGGGCTCACGCCGGACCTCACCTGTTTCGGCAAAATCATCGGAGGCGGTTTGCCGGTGGGGGCGTTTGGCGGGCGCGCCGACATCATGGACTGCCTCGCGCCCTTGGGGCCGGTGTACCAGGCCGGAACGCTCAGTGGGAATCCGCTCGCCATGGCGGCGGGGATCGCCGCTTTGGAAGAACTCCAATTTGCCGACGCCTACAGCCGATTGGAGAAACTCGGCGCCGCGCTTGAAGCCGGGATGAAGGACGCGGCGAAGTCGGCGGGCGCACAGGTGCAGTTTAACCGCTGTGGTTCGATGTTTTGCGGCTACTTCACCAGCGAGCCGGTGCGTAATCTGGCCGACGCCATGAAGAGCGATCGGGCCCGCTTCGCCAAGTTCTTCCACGGCATGCTGGCGCGAGGCATCTATCTGGCGCCTTCACAATTCGAGGCGGGCTTCATTTCCTTGGCTCACGGAGAATCTGAAATCGACCAGACCGTGCGAGCGGCGGCCGAAGTGTTACGCGCTCTTTAGCTCGCGCTTTCCACAATTTCGCATCGCAGATTTTGAGTTTCCGGTATCGCCCAGGATCGCTGCGAGGAGCGCGAATTGTCCGGAGCGCGGCTGCGTGCGCAGCACCAGCCGCCGCGGACGGTCAATGCCGACGCGCTGCGGCTGGGTCTTCGACCACAGCCGCGCTCCGTTTTGGTGGGGCGAGACTCCGTCGAGTCCTGGAATCGCTCCCGGCAATAGAGTCAGGGCTGGACGGGAGTCTCGCCCCGCCCAAGAAAAGATTTCCCTTTGAAGGCGCTGGCCTCCTCGTTATTAAAGAGTGCATTAGAAATTGGACACAAAGCACCCTGGGCTACGGCCCTGCGAACAGACCCCTCAGCCCATCCCTCTCCCCTCCGAAGGAAGAGCGTGTCCGAAGGGCGAGGGAGGGGTGTGCGTCCAATCTTTAGCTCCTTAATTAGTTCTCGCTACTCGAAGTATGAAAAACGGCACTCCCCGAAAAGCCCGCCAAGTTCGCCTGGTGGCGAATGGCGATTTGCGGCTGTCCGCCAACCAAAAGTGCTGGCCTGAACAAAGGAAAATGGAGGCTGCCCTGGCTCAAGCCCTGAGGGCGGAAGGCTGGTCCGTCGATCGAGCACATCCGTTCGACAAAAACAAGCGCCACGGCTTTATTGATTCCCAGAAGATGGGGATTGAAGTTTTCCGCTCCATCGATCCAGGGGTTCCTTTGATCGTCGCCGAATCGGTCTGGCAGTATAGCCAGCACATCTTGCCCGGTTTGTTCACTCATCGCGGTCCGATCTTGACCGTCGCGAACTGGAGCGGAACTTGGCCCGGCCTCGTCGGCATGCTGAATCTGAACGGATCACTCACGAAGATGGGGATGAAATACAGCACGCTTTGGAGCGAAAATTTCGCCGACCGCATGTTCAGAGCCGGCTTGCGTCAATGGTTGACAGAAGGCCGCGTCACGCACGACCAGAGCCATGTCCGAGATCTGTCGCTGTTGAAACTCCCGTCGGCGGATGAGCAGTTCGGCCAACGAGCCGCACGCGTGTTCAGACAGGCCAAAGCGATCATGGGCGTTTTCGACGAAGGCTGCATGGGGATGCACAATGCGATCATCCCCGACGAGCTGCTGAATCCGACCGGCGTGTTCAAAGAACGCCTCAGCCAGTCGGCGCTCTACGCGGAAATGCTGCGGGTGCCGGACTCGGAAGCCGCGGCGGTGTATGATTGGTTGAAGAAGCGAGGCATGCGCTTCGTCCTCGGCCTGGACGAAGCCACCGAATTGACGGAAAGCCAGGTCCTGCAACAGTGCAAAATGTATATCGCGGCTGTCCGCGCCGCCGACGAGTTTGGCTGCGCGACGATTGGCATTCAATATCAGCAAGGCTTGAAGGATTTGGCCCCGGCCAGCGATCTCGTGGAAGGATTGCTGAACAATCTGGACCGTCCGCCGGTGCGCTGTCCGAAGACGGGCCGCATTTTGTTCGCAGGCGAAGCCATTCCGCATTTCAACGAGGTCGATGAATGCGCCGGCTTGGACGGTATCGCCACCTACCGGCTCTGGCGAGAGCTGGGCTTTGCCCCCGAAAACACCCTCCATGATTTGCGATGGGGCCAACATTACCGGGGCGACGGGGTCAACGATTACGTGTGGGTGTTTCTGATTTCCGGGGCCGCTCCGCCGGCGCATTTCATTGGCGGTTACAAAGGCGCCCGGAGCGAACGCCAGCCGCCCATGTATTTCCGGCTCGGCGGCGGCACCGTCAAAGGCGTTTCCAAGCCGGGTCACATTGTTTGGAGCCGGGTTTTCATCATGGACGGAAAGCTGCACTGCGACTTGGGCGTGGCTCGAGTCGTCGAACTTCCCCAGCGAGAAACCGAACGCCGCTGGCGCGAGACCACGCCCCAGTGGCCTATCATGCACGCCGTGCTGGAGGGTATTACGCGCGATCAAATGATGGCTCGGCACAAGTCCAACCACATCCAGGTCGTCTATGCTCCGAACCAAAAGCAAGCCCATCGCGCTTGCCGGATCAAGGCGGCGATGCTGGCGGAGTTGGGCCTGGAAGTGCATTTGTGCGGGAACGTGGAGTTGTGAAAAACTGCTGGAGTTCAGGAGGCCGTTTCCTCAATCATCTCAGAGATGAATCGGAGCACGTCTAAAATTGTGGGGCAGGCTTCCAGCCTGCCGGTTCGGGCGGCATCCTGCCGCGCGAATGACGGAGCAAGGATGCCCCGTGAACCGGCAGACAGGATGTCTCCCCCACATTTTCAAACAGCCAGCAAAGAATGAAAGCGAAGATCGTTATCACGCCCAAGAAAGCCGTCCTCGATCCCCAGGGGAAAGCGGTCCAGAACGCGCTGGAGCACATGGGCTACGGCGGGATCCAAGCCGTGCACGTGGGCAAGTACATGGAAATTGAAATCGACGGCGAGAGGGAGTCGGTCCGCAAGCAGATCGATGAGGCTTGCCACAAGCTCCTGAGCAACCCGGTCATCGAAGATTATCACTTCCAACTTGAATGAATTTTGCTGTCCTTCAATTTCCGGCCTCGAATTGCGACCAGGATGCTGTCCATGCCATTCGGGTCCTTGGCCACAAATCACGGTACGTTTGGCACAAAGAGAAATCTTTGAGCGATGCTGACGCCGTCATTGTTCCTGGTGGATTCAGCTACGGAGATTACTTGCGGTGCGGCGCGATTGCGCGGTTCAGTCCGGTGATGCAGGCCGTGCAACAGTTCGCCGCCAATGGCGGACTGGTTCTGGGCATTTGCAACGGGTTCCAAATCCTTTGCGAGGCCGGATTGCTGCCCGGCGCTTTGATCCGCAACCGATCGCTCCAGTTTCGCTGCGAGTTGGTCTATTTGAAGACACTCACGACCGACTCCCCCTTTTCAAACCTAGCTCCAC
The DNA here is from genome assembly GCA_016209525.1 of Verrucomicrobiota bacterium. Lineage (GTDB taxonomy): Bacteria > Verrucomicrobiota > Verrucomicrobiia > Limisphaerales > SIBE01 > VHCZ01. The sequence goes on along the minus strand of JACQWK010000705.1, from coordinate 587 downwards.
CGGGCGAACTCCTGCGCATCCCTGTGGCGCATGGGGAGGGTTGCTACTTTGCCGACGAAGCGACCCTGGCCAAGCTCAAGGCCAAGCGGCAAATCCTTTGGCTGTACTGCAATGATCGAGGCGAAGCCACTCAATCCGCGGCGCCCAACGGATCGCTCTGGAACATCGCCGGCATCTGCAACGAGCGCCGCAATGTGGGAGCTTTGATGCCGCATCCCGAGCGCGCTTGTGAGACGCTTCTCGGCAGTGCGGATGGCCGATTGATTTTCGAAAGCATGGTGCGGGCGCTGGAAATGCGGACGGAAGCCCAAGCGGCGTGAACCAAGCCGACGATTGGGGTTGGGCGCATTGGGCCCATAGATCGCAGGAGCTGACGCGAGGAGGCTCTAACTTCCCGGCGAGGAGAAATGAGCCGCCTCACGTCGGCTCCTGCTTGAAGGTTCGTGGAAAGGCACCACGCCAAATTTGGCGCGCATTGGGACCATGAACCAGCCAATCGGTGGGGCGAGACTCCCGTCGAGCCCTGACTTTTTTGCCCGAAATAATGCCAGGGCTCGACAGGAGTCTCGCCCCACCTTGAGGTCCAT
>JACQWK010000704.1 GCA_016209525.1 Verrucomicrobiota bacterium | reverse complement strand
TAAAGGGGTCGGTTCTTACAATTGACAATGGTTGGCCACTTCGCCAAGATCGCGCTTGTCGTTGGTAAGAACCGCCTATGCCCAGACCGTTGCGAGCCGAGGAGTAGCAGCACGGAAGCGATGTTTGTCGTCATGGACCAATCATTGTCGATTGTAAGAACCGACCCCTTTACGAAGGGTCGGCGGCCTGACGCGCCAGATTCCCGCCAGGAAACTCCCAAGGATCGAATGGAACGTCGCCGAAATGGCGCAAGGAACCGCCGTCAAGGGATCGACAAAATGCTTCCGGGCCAACACCACGCCAAGGCCGGAATTTTGCATCCCAACTTCGATGGATACGGTTCGGCGGATGATCGGATCGTAACGGAAGAGCTTCGCAAAAAGGTAGCCGAGCGCGAACCCGCCGGCGTGCAACAGGAAAACCGCCAGCAGGAGCTGGCCGCCGGATTTTTTCACCGCGTCTGCGCTTTGGCCCACAATGCTGGCGCAGATCAGCGCAATGGTGATGACCGAGATCAGCGGCGCCACGGGCAACACGGCGTTCACAATCCGCGGACAAAAATGGTGCAAAGCGAGTCCGAAGAGCAGCGGCAGCAAGACGACCTGGACCGTGCTCAGGAAGAGGCCCCAAGCATCGACCGGAACAAAAGTCCCCGCCAACCATTGGGTCAGAATCGGCGTCATCACAATCGCGCCGAATGTGGAACACATCGTCATCAACACCGACAACGCCACATGGCCCTTGGCGATATAGGTGACCACGTTGGATGCGGTCCCGCCCGGACAGGAAGCCACCAGGATGAGGCCGACCGCAAAGGGTGTTGGGAGTTTCAGCGCATGAGCGATGGCCCAGCCTAGGAAGGGCATGATGGAGTATTGGGCCACGAAGCCCATCGAGACGGCGCGTGGCATCTTCAAGACGGCTTTGAAATCGTCGAGGCTCAGTGTGATGCCCATCCCCAGCATGATCACCGCCAGGCCCCAGACGATCCCCTGACCCTTGAACCAAACGAACCACGGAGGATGAATCAACGCAAGCACGCCGCCGAGCAGAACCCAGGCCGGAAAGAGGTTTGTCAAGAAGTTCAAGTGCCGCGCCATCCATACCACTCTCGTAAAGAGTCTGCGCAGGTCAACCAAACTTTTGCAGGGCGAGGCTCCGGTCGAGTTCTGACTTTCTTGCCCGCATGAATTCCGGGGCTCGACGATTTTCAATCGATCAATATCTGCCGAAATTGTCGCAATCCGCGACGATTTTTCCGGCGCGCGGCCTTCCAGGCCGCAGCGGCCGCACACGGAAGGCGAAGCTCGGAAATTTTCGGACGCCTCGGGCTTTCGAAGCCGCTGCGGCCTGGAAGGCCGCGCGCCGTTTTGGTTGCGGCTTCGCCGCGCTGGGCTGTATCGCCGAGTTGCACTCGGCGGAACGTTCGAAACCGAGGGAGTGCTTGGCAATTCGAGGCACCCGCGGCATGCAATTCTGCGATACGGCAGATGACAAATCTGCGCTACGAATTTGCCGGTCTTTGTCCGGGCAAGACTGACCGATTTCGGCGTTTCTTGTCTGGCTATCCGCCTCTGTTTTGGATAATAGGGGCGTCACCAGATGCGCGACATGGTCCATTCATTCAAAACTCATGCATTTCGCCTGCCGGCGGCAAGGATGGAGAGCCTCTCCAGGAACTGCCGATTTGTGGCCGCTCAGGGAACGAGGAGGACCTCCTCAAATCCGAAATCCGCCTCCTCACGTCGGCGGCTGCGGTTCACGTTCCGTCTGCCACTTAACAATCGGTGGATTCTCTTGTGGTCATCCCTCGTGGTTGTCGGGATGCACTCTCTTCTTGGCGCCGAAAGCTTGCCGTGGCAGTCCGGCCAAGGATATCGGCACGCCCAACTCACCGTGCCAGACGCTGGGAGGACCGGGTTCACATTGATGACGAGCAACGTGACCGGAATTCACTGGACCAATCGGCTGACCACCGAGCGCTACTCTGAACGGCAAAATCTGATGAACGGATCCGGCGTCGCACTCGGCGATTTTGACGGCGACGGCTGGTGCGATCTCTACTTCTGCAACAAAGAAGCCCCGAATGCGCTTTACCGAAATCTCGGGAACTGGAAGTTTGAAAATGTGACCGAGCGCGCGGGCGTCGGCTGCACGAATCAATTGTCCACAGGAGCCATTTTTGCCGACATCAATGGCGACGGGCGTCTGGACCTTTTGGTGAACTCCTTCACGGGGCCGAATGCTTGTTTCATGAATATGGGAGCGGGACGGTTCACGAATGTGACCGCGGCGGCGGGACTGGTTTCCAAAGGCGGCACCACGTCGATGGCGCTGGGGGATATCGACGGGGACGGCGATCTGGACCTCTACGTCTGCACCTTCGGAATCGAAGCGATCCTGCGTGACGGTGGAACTTACGCGACACGAATCGTTGAGGGAAAACCTGTCGTCACGGGACGCTATGCCAAGCGCCTGGCCATCGTGGGCACCGGCATCGTGGAATTTGGCGAACCGGATATTCTGTTCCGAAACGACGGCCACGGGCGGTTCACGGCGCTCGGTTGGAAAGAGACCTTTCGGGATGAGAGGAATCAACCCGTGGCTCCGCCCTGGGATTTCGGGCTGGCCGTGCAGATTCGGGACATCAATGACGACGGCCTGCCGGACATTTATGTCTGCAACGATTTCCAGACTCCGGACCGGATGTGGTTGAACGACGGACAAGGGCATTTTCGCGCTCCAGCACCCCTCGTGATGCGGAACATGAGTTATGCGTCGATGGGGGTGGATTTCGCGGACATCAACCGGGACGGATGGCTCGACTTCGTCACCGTGGAGATGTTGAGCCGCGATCACACACGGCATCTGCGCCAGTCCAGCCCGATGAATCCCGCGCCCAGGACGATCGGAGCCATCCAGGATCGCGAAGAATTCGCGCGCAACGCGTTTTATTTGAATCGGGGCGATCACACCTACGCGGAGATCGCGTGGTTCAGCGGCTTGGCGGCTTCCGATTGGTCGTGGACTCCGATTTTCATGGACGTGGATCTTGACGGCTACGAAGACCTCCTGATCAACAACGGGCACCTGCACGACGTCAATGACCGGGATGTAAGAGACGCCCGCGCGCGGACCCCGCCAAGACGGCCGCAGGATCGCCAGAGTTTGCTGAAATATCCTCGCCTCGAAACGCCTAACGCCGCCTATCGCAACCGCCGGAACTTAACGTTCGAAGACGCCGCTGACGCTTGGGGATTCAATTCCCGACAAATTACGCATGGCATGGCTTTGGCCGATCTGGATAACGACGGAGACCTGGACGTGGTTGGGAACACGGTGAACGCCGCGCCGCTCATTTATCGCAATGACAGTTCCGCGCCGCGCGTGGAAGTGCGCTTGAAAGGATGGCCGCCCAACACGCAGGGAATCGGCGGCAAGGTTACGCTGCACGGAGGCCCGGTGACGCAAAGCCAGGAGATCATCTGTGGCGGTCAATACCTTTCCGGGGGCGATCCCGTGCGCGTGTTCGCCGCCGGTTCACTCAACAATCGCCTCCACCTCGAAGTGATTTGGCCGAACGGCAAGAAAACCGTCGTCCAGGATGTGCTCGCCAACCACCTCTACGAAGTGGAAGAATCGGCCAACGCCGGCGTGCCCGCGGGCACGGTGGCCGGGGCGAAGGCCAACCGGGGAAACCGCGAGCCGCTGAAGGCTGGCGCTGAAGCTGGTCTGAGCGCCCATCCTCCAAAATCCAAAATCCAAAATCCGATATCGCAAATCGCTCAACCCTCAACCCTCAACCCTCAACCCTTCTTCGAAGACCAGACCGACTCACTTTCCCACGTGCACACGGAAGAGGCCTTCGACGACTTCGCGCGTCAGCCGTTGCTGCCAAAGAAACTCAGTCAACTGGGCCCAGGTCTGGCGTGGTATGATCTCGACGGCGACGGCAATGACGAATTGATCATCGGCGCGGGCCGAGGCGGAGCGATCGCTCTTTGCCGCCGAGAAGGAAACGGGGGATGGTCCCGAGGCTCGTTCCCCGCGTTGAAATCTCCTCTTCCGGACGACGCGACGGCTGTTGCGGGATGGACGCCGGCTGAGGGTCACCGCTCCTTGCTCATTGGATTGGCGTGTTATGAAACCTCCGCCACCAACGGACCCGCAGCTCTTAGATATGATTTCAAAGACGGAACTTGGAACGAAGGCCCTCCCTTGCCTCGAAATTCGTCCAACAGCGGTCCATTGGCGATTGCGGATTTCGATGGAGACGGGGATTTGGATGTGTTCGTCGGTGGACGATTCGTTCCGGGGCGCTACCCTGAACCTGGCTCGTCGCGGTTGTTCCGAAACGAAGCGGGAAAATTGATCTTGGACGCCGAAAACAGCCGTGCCCTGGACCGAATCGGATTGGTCAGCGGCGCCGTGTTCGGTGATTTGAACGCGGACGGATTCCCGGAACTCATCCTCGCCTGTGAGTGGGGACCGCTGCGCGTTTTCACCAACGAGCGCGGCCGTTTTAAACCGTGGAATCCCACTCTGACTTTCCGCGGCGAACGCGAAACCCTCAACCCCCAACCCTCAACCCTCAGCGATCTTCCCGGCCTCTGGACCAGCGTCACCACCGGCGACTTTGACGGCGACGGGCGCTTGGACGTCGTTGCTGGGAACTGGGGTCTCAACACGTTTTACCAGCGCAGCGCAAAAGGACCGTGGCATTTGTCCTATGGTGACTTCAATGGGGACGGCCAAGTCCACTTGTTCGAGGGCTATTTCAACGCCGCGCTTGGCAAAGTCGTGCCGTTCCGCGACTTGGACTTCGTCGGGATGCTCATGCCGTGGGTCCGCGAGAAAGCGCCCACCCATGCCGCCTACGCCCAAGCCAGCATTCCGGACCTCCTGGGTGAGCGGCTCTCCCGAATGAACGAACTCAGAGTCACCGAACTGCGCGCGATGATCTTCTTGAATCGAGGAGAGAATTTGGAAGCAGCGCCGTTGCCCGCCGAAGCCCAGTGGGCTCCGGTCATGGGGTTGAACGCGGGCGATCTGGATGGCGACGGCCGCGAGGATCTTTTCGTGGCGCAGAACTTTTTCGCCGTGCGCGTCGAGGACAACCGGCTCGATGCCGGGCGCGGACTTTGGTTGAAAGGCGACGGCTTGGGAAACTTCTTCGCCGTCCCCGGCCACGAGAGCGGTCTTGCGATTTATGGGGAGCAACGAGGATCGGCTTTGAGTGACTTTGACGCGGACGGACGCGTGGACTTGGCGGTGGCGCAGAACGGCGCGGCCACCAAGCTCTATCGTAACACAGGAGCCAAGCCCGGTCTCCGAGTGCGCCTGGCAGGCGCCGGCAGCAATTCGGACGGCATCGGGGCCACGGTGCGATTAGTGTTCGGAGAGCGGATGGGACCCGCCCGCGAGATCCATGCGGGCAGCGGCTACTGGTCGCAAGACAGCGCCGTCCCGGTGATGGCGACACCCGAGCTTCCCTCCCACGTTTGGGTCCGGTGGCCGGGCGGAAACCACGTCGCGGCTGCTGTCCCGAAAGGCGCGAGGGAGATCGTAGTGAGTGTGGATGGCGCAGCGAAAGCTCTGGCCCGCGCGCCGGCGCCGCGGGAGAACTGAGAGCGTGTTTTAGCCTAATGGGGATGATGATGTGCAGCCTTGCCGGAAGGGAACTTGAAACTCCTGAGCTCAACGGGGACAGGGGCGGAATCGCCTTCCCGGATGCGGAGGCATTGATTCACGGCCACATTGGCGAACGATTGTTGGCTGCCGCTGCCAGGCCAGAGAATTTCCAGGGACTTGATCGTGGCCGCCTGGCCAAGCCCGATTTCCTGCCGGAGAGGAGAAGCTCCAAAACTTCCACCCGAGTTTACGGTTTTGTAAATGGTCCGATCTCCCTTCTCTCCGGGCACGACGATTTTGATCTGCGCTCCGATGGCGGAACGGTTGGAGCGCACGCCTTCGAGCTTCAGTTTGATCCAGTTGTTTCCGCGGCCTGGATTCTCGAATAGCACGTTGCGGTAGGTGTCTCCGGTAAAAGCGCCGCCCATGTCCTCGTAAATGTCCTGGTCCCCATCGTGGTCAAGATCCCCAAAGGCGACGCCATGTCCTTTTTGAAGATGGCCGACTCTGGCGGAGGTGGTGACGTCCTGGAAGAACTGGCCGTTCGCGTTGCGGAACATCCGGTTGGGCATCAGGGTGCTGAGGTCCGGATTGCCCGTGCCGGCATAGATATCTAGATACCCGTCGTTGTCCACGTCGCCGAAGTTGCTGCCCATCGCGTGGATGATCTTGAAGAGCCCGGCCGATTTCGTCACATCGGCAAAGGTCCCGTCGCCGTTGTTGCGGTAGAGCCTGGCTCGCTCGCCGTTGTGCGGCAAATTCAAGTAGTCGGCGGCGATATCCCCCACGTCCTTGATGTTGTAACCCGCGACGAAGATGTCCGGCCAACCGTCGTTGTCGTAATCCCAAAACCACGTCGGGAAGCTGTAGTTGGGCTCTTGGACGCGCGCGCTGCGGCTGACGTCGGTGAATTTCCAATCCAGTTCAGTCGTGGCGCGGGGGCCGTCGTTGCGGAAGAGAAGATTGGCTCGGCCCAGGCACGAGACATAAAGATCCGGGCGTCCGTCTTTGTTGTAATCGCCGCTCGTCACGCCCTTGACGAAAGCCAACAGCGCCAGGCCGGCCCTCGCCGCGCATTCGGTGAATGTGCCATTGCCGTTGTTCCGATACAGCTCGCAGGGATGGATTTCTTTGATCTTCGATTCGTTTCCGATGAAGAGATCCAGCCACCCGTCTCCGTTGTAGTCAAACCAGGTTGCGGTCTGGGTGGGATGGAAACTCAAAAGTCCGGCTTCTTCGGTGACATCATCGAATGTGCCGTTGCCGTTGTTCCGGATGAGCGAATTGGGCACGCGGCCCTCAGAACCAGCCCAGGCTCCGCGCAGAATCAGGAAGTCGATGTTCCCGTCGTTGTTATAGTCGGCTTGGAGCATGTTCAGCCCGCCGGTCTCCCCGATCAAACCGGCCTCCTGGGTCCGCTCCGAGAATGTACCGTCGCCGTTGTTGCGGAAGTAGCGGAGCTGGTCTCGGGCACCCCAGGCCGAGTTCATGAGATCGAGAAAACCGTCGTTATCGAAGTCCTCTAGGATGACACCCCCTGCCAGACCATCGAGGTCGAGACCTACCGCTGGCGAAACGTCGATGAAAGGTTTGAGGTCGTAATCCGAAGCAAACCGTTGCGGAGGGATGAGCCATTTGTTCGGCACTTTCTCGGGGTACTCCCCCAAAGTCATATACGCTATGTTCAACATCCAGCGGCTCGCCAAGTCGTCCGGGAATTCGCCGAGCAACTGCGTGAGCACCGCGATGGCGCCTCGCGAACCGCGCTGAAGTTTGTGGATGCCTCCGCCCTGGATCGGGAACAGGCAGGACTCGAGGGTGTGGTTGGTGAGGCAATTGTCCTGTTCCCCTAATCGAAGGTGCGCCAGCGCTTGCAGGGGGCGGAGAATCAATTTGTTCGTCTGAAACAGATCGGCTTGCCTGAGCAATTCCTCCAGCTTTCCAAATTCCGCCAACGCCTCTTGAGTGCGTCCGGCGTTGACCAACTCGGTGCACATCTCGCTGTAAGCGATCGCTTTGTCCTCGGCGTTGGCGGCCTTGGCAGCGCGGGTCCGGAACAGCTCCACCCGCTCGCTATTCATGAAACGCTGTTCGGCGGGATTGGCCGCGCGGGCCAGTTCGTCCAGACGTTGGGCCATCCTTCGGGTCCCGGCGCCCATGTAAGAAGATTCTTCGCCTGCGTGCAGGGCGAATCGCGAGAAGGCGACCCAGACAAAAACCATCAACCAAAGAACGAAACCTTTCACTGATTTGAAACGGCTATGGATTCTTCCGCTGCTGGGCCTTGGCCAAAGCTCGAAGCGCGGGGGTAAAATCCGGTTGAATGCGAAGAGTCTCCTGAAATTGTTCGAGCGCCTCGTCAATGCGGCCTTGAGTCACGTAGGCGTTGCCGAGGTTGTAATGGGCCTCCACATACTTGGGCATGAGTTGAATGGCCTTTGCGAAGTGAATGGTGGCGTCCGTGATTTTCCCAAGTTGTGCAAGCGCCCTGCCCAGGTTGTTGTGCGTGGAAGCGGAGTCAGGATTCACGATCAGCCCTTCGTTGAAGTGCTCGACCGCTTCGTCGAATTGCCCGCGTTTGACGAGCAAATTGCCAAGATTGTTGTGCGCTTCCGCGTAATCGGGCAGGATTTTCAAGGACTCCTTGTAGTGTTGGATGGCCTCATCCTCCCTGCCCAGCCTCGCCAGAGCAATCGCCAGATTGTAATGGGTGTCTTCTGACCCGGCGTCATATTTCAAAGATCGCTCGAACGCTTGGACGGCCTCTTCGGTCTTGCCCTGCGCGAGCAGTTCGTTGCCGCGGGTCAAGTGATTCACGGCGAGCTCCGCCTCGGACAAACCGCGCTCATCTTCCGCGTGCCCTGCCGGGTCGGGATTGGACGAGAACGGCGCGTTGGTGCCAGACCTTGCGGCGCGTGCTTGCGGAGCCTCAATCGAGCCGACTCCGGCCGAGCCGCTGTCCCTCGAGGCGCCAGGCGTAAGTCCCGGTTTCAGCCGGATGAACACGAATGCAAGTGTGGCCAAAGCTATGGCGCCGGCAATCACCGCCAGGCAGAGCCCCAAGCCGCCTTTCCGCTGGCCGGCTTTTGCGGGCGGACGGAAGTTGGGACCATCCGAGGGTTTTCCCGAACGGCGGTCGCGTCGTTTCTGATTCCGGCTCATGAATTAGCCCCCCGAATATGGAGAGAAGCAGAGCGGCTTTCAACCTTGAATGTTCGTGTTTCCTTGACTTGGCGACCGCCCCGGCCTTTGGTCTGGCCGATGTGAATTTGGATTTTGGATTTTGGATTTTGGATTTGAAAAATGCCGCCTCGTTAGCTCGACGGCTTCGGCATGGCGTGACCTGGACCGCTCCCAAGTCGAATCTGGCGCGCCTTGGGACCAGGAGCCGGAGCGCCGGTCTCCGACCCGGCACGACTCTCCAGGCGAGTTGTTCCGGGCCGGGTCGGAGACCGGCGCTCCAAGCTTCATGGAGAGCCCTCTTGACTGCTGGTGCTGTGGGCCTGGCCCACTGCAATGGAACAGCGGCCCCATCCTCGCAACAGGAAGGAGGATTTCGCAGCGCGTCGCTGGTCATCCCTGCTTCGGGCAAGATTGGATTCACTCTCATCGCGCCTGACCAGTCCGGGGTGGCCTTCACCAACCACCTCTCTGACGCCAACGCCGCCGAAAACCAAATTCGTCTCAATGGTTCGGGCGTGGCGCTGGGAGACATCGACGGCGATGGCTGGTGCGACGTTTATCTCTGCCGGCTGGAGGGCCCGAACACTCTTTATCGCAATCTCGGAAACTGGAAGTTCCAGGACGTCACCGCCGCGGCCGGCGTCGGGTGCGATGGTCAATACTCGAGTGCCGCAGCGTTTGCCGATGTGGACGGCGACGGAGATCTCGACCTGCTCGTGAACGGAACGGGCGTTGGCACGCGGCTCTTCCTCAACGACGGCAAGGGCAAGTTTTCCGAGGCCGGCGAGAGCGGGCTGGTGCGGAGGTTCGGAGCCAGTTCGATGGCTTTGGCCGACATCGACGGCGACGGCGACCTGGATCAGTACGTGGCGAACTACCGCACGACGACCATTCGCTCCACGGGCTTCGCCGTCTTGAATGTCGGCGGCCGGCGCATGATCCGGCCTGAGGATCGCGACCGGTTGGAGTACACGCCGGAAGGCAGAATCCTCGAACACGGGGAACCCGATTTTCTTTATCGAAACGACGGGCAAGGCCGATTCACTCCCGTTTCCTGGACGGACGGCGCTTTCTTGGACGAAGCCGGCAAAGCTTTGACGAAACCGCCGTTCGATTGGGGGCTTTCCGTGATGTTTCGGGACCTCAACGGCGACCGCGCGCCGGACATCTACGTCTGCAACGATTTCCAGTCCACGGACAAGATTTGGATCAACGACGGCCAAGGCCATTTTCGCGCGCTTCCTCGCCTGGCTCTGAGGAAAACCGCCACCTTTTCCATGTGCATTGATTTCGCCGACATCAACCGCGACGGCCTGGACGACATTTTTGTGGCTGACATGCTGAGCTTGGATCCCGTCCGGAGGCTGATGCAGTTCGCCATTACCGATCCTTACCGACCGGAGGCCGGCGTTTTCGACGATCGTCCTCAATACGACAGGAACGTGGTGCAACTGAATCGCGGCGACGGAACCTTTGCCGAGATCGCGGGCTACGCGGGCTTGGAAGCGTCGGACTGGACCTGGGCGGCATTGTTTCTGGACGTGGACTTGGATGGCTACGAAGATCTCTTGTGCTCCACGGGGCAAATGTTCGACACGCAAGATCTGAACGCCGAGGCGCGCATCCAGGCCAAGGGGCCGTGGCGTAGAGAACTGATTCCGCAAAAGCTCCTGATGTTTCCGAAAATGCCCCAAGCCAAGGTCGCTTTCCGCAACCGTCGAAACCTGACGTTCGAAGAAACTGGCGCCGCCTGGGGATTTGATCAGATGGCCATCGGACACGGGATGGCGCTGGCCGACCTCGACAACGACGGCGACTTGGATGTGGTGGTGAACAATTTGAACAGCGCCGCCAGCCTTTACCGCAATGATTGCGCATTGCCGCGCGTCGCTGTCCGGCTAAAGGGGCTACGGCCGAATACGCGTGGCATCGGCGCGCGCATCCAAGTGTCCGGCGGTCCTGCGGATCAATCGCAGGAGATGATCGCCGGCGGGCGGTATCTGTCGGGCGACGATGCGGTGCGGGTCTTCGCCGCCGGCGCCTCGACGAATGTGTTGCGAATCGAAGTCCTCTGGCGAAGTGGGAAAGAAAGTTTGGTTGAGAAGGCAATTCCAAACCATGTCTATGAGATCGATGAAGCGGCCGCGTCCGTAGGGCGGGCTTCCAGCCTCCCTGCGAATCGTCGCCGCCGACGTGAGGAGGCGGAACTTCGAGAAAGAACAAATTCAACTGTCCACCTCCTCACGTCGACGGCGACGGAGCATTCCGCATCCCCAATCTCTCAACCCTCAATTCTCAACTCTCAACCTCTGTTCCAGGACGCCAGCCATCTCTTGAACCATACGCACACCGATGAATCGTTCGACGATTTCGCGCGGCAACCGATGCTTCTCCGCAAATTGAGCCAACTTGGTCCCGGCGCGGCTTGGTTCGACATCAACGACGACGGCTGGGACGACGTGATCATCGGTAGCAGCCGCGGCGGAACGATGTCGGTTTATCTCAACGACGCGAAGGGCGGGTTCACGAAACTCGGCCAAAGGCCCTTCGATCAGAGGATCACGCGCGACCAAACGGGCGTGGTCGGTTGGAAAAAAGCTCCTGGGCAGGCGGCCTTGCTCGCCGGCTCCGCGAATTATGAGGACGGTTTGACCAACGGCGCCATGGTCCGCCAATTCGGTCTTCAAGCCAATGCGGCGTCCGACGCGCTGGCCGGTCAGTCGAGCAGTTGCGGGCCGCTGGCGATGGGCGATGTGGATGGCGACGGTGATTTGGACTTGTTCGTGGGCGGGCGCAGCATTCCCGGACGCTGGCCTGAACCAGCCAGTTCATTTTTCCTCCGCAACAACAGCGGCCGTCTCGAGCTCGACGGGGAGAAATCGCAATTGTTTTCGAAGGTCGGGTTGGTCAGCGGCGCGGTTTTCAGCGATCTGAACGGCGACGGCCGGCCGGATTTGGTCCTGGCCTGCGAGTGGGGTCCGCTCCGCATTTTTCGAAACCATGACGGAAGCTTCCAGCCTTGGGATTGGCCGGTGAAGCTCTTGAACGAACGTTCAACTCTCAACTCTCAACTCTCAACTCTCAACCAATTCACCGGCTTCTGGAACGGCGTGACGGCTGGAGATTTCGATGGCGACGGGAAACTTGATCTCGTCGCCTCGAACTGGGGCCTCAACAGCCACTATCAATCGGCGCGCGAGATCGAGACTGCGCCACTAAATCCGGCTCTGGTTTATTATGGGGATTTTGACGCCAACAATGTGCTCGACATCGTCGAGGCTCGCTTTCATCCAAAGCTGAATCGAATCGCGCCGACGCGAAGCTTCAACGCCATGGCTCAAGGAATCCCATTCCTGCGCGAGCGGTTTCAGAGTTTCGCCGCGTACAATGAAGCGAGCGTCCACGACGTGATCGGCGACGGTTTTGACAAACTAACTCCGCTGAAAGCGGTCTGGCTTGCTTCCAGCGTTTTCCTCAATCGCGGCGATCATTTCGAGCTGGTGCTGCTGCCGCCGGAGGCTCAGTTCACTCCGGCTTTCGGTGTCGTTGCTGCGGATTTCGATGGGGACGGGCACGAGGACATTTTCCTGAGCCAGAATTTTTTCGCTGTGCAGCCGACCGGCTGGCGGCTCGATGCGGGACGCGGCTTGGTGTTGCTCGGAAATGGGCGCGGCGGTTTTTCCGCGCTCCCTGGCCAGGAGAGTGGCGTCCTCGCTTACGGGGAAGGCCGAGGCGCGGCCGCGGCCGACTATGATGGAGATGGCCGCGTGGATTTGGTGAGCGCACAAAACGGCGCCGCGACGAAACTGTTTCACAACGTGAGAGCGAAACCGGGGCTCCGCGTCCGTTTGAAAGGTCCACCGGGAAATCCCGATGGCATCGGCGCCGGTTTGCGGCTGCTCTACAAAGACGTCAGCGGACCATTGCGAGAAATTCATGCAGGCTCGGGCTATTGGTCGCAAGACAGCACAGTGGCTGTCTTGGGAAAAGCTGGCGAGCCGGAGAAACTCTGGGTGCGTTGGTCCGGAGGGCGGGTGACGGTCGTTGACGTTCGGCCTGCCGCGCGAAAAGTGACCGTGAGTGTGGACGGCGAGTTCCGGACCACGGACTGAGCCAAGTCTCACGACGCCTGATCCCACCGGCAAGATTTTGAGGCCCATGGAATCTGACGGGCCTCCGTTCCCCTCACCCTGGCCCTCTCCCCAGGGAGAGGGAATCACTGCCACAGCATTCGGCGAAACCGAGATGGCTGAACATTTCCGCGTACGACGGTCAATTCCCCCTCTCCCCTGGGGAGAGACCGACCGCACTCCCAACGCTTCGCGCCTTCGTTGCTTTAGTGTTCTATCGCCGGATTTGAGGCCAGTGGTGGCCGTCATGAGCGCTCGGCTTAAACTTGAAGGTTTTCAGCGCCATGCGAGTCGGCGTGTCATCTCCTTCGCGAATGACATAGCACTGGTTCTTCTCGAGGCCGGCCAGCTTTTGACGAATCCCCGAAGCCGGCCACCAGACTTCAACATTCTCGATCGACGCAGCCTGGCCCAGGCCGATCTCTTGTCGGAGCGGCGAACAACCGAATGTGCCGCCGGAATTGACCGTCTTGTGGATGGCGCGCTTCCCTTGCCGTGTTCGCACAGTCACTTGAATCCGGGCTCCAATAGCGGCGCGATTCGATTTGACGCCGACGAGTTTCAGTTTGAGCCAGTCGTTTCCGTGACCGGGATTCTCGAAGAGCGCGTTGAAATAAACGTCCCCTTCGTAGGCGCCGCCAATGGAAGCATAAATGTCCTGGTCGCCATCGTGGTCGAGGTCGCCGAAAGCGATGCCATGGCCTTTCTGGAGATGCCCGAAACCGCCGGACGTGGTGACGTCTTGAAAGCCCCTCCCGCCGTCGTTCCGGAGCATCCGATTCGGGACGAGCATGCTCAAGTCAGGAGCGCCGGTACCGAGGTAGATGTCCAAGAAGCCGTCGTTGTCGAGATCTCCAAAATTCCCGGCCATCGCCAGCAGGACGCGGTAAAGGCCGGCGGGTTTTGTCACGTCGGTGAACGTGCCGTTGCCATTGTTACGGTAAAGACGGGGGCGTTCGGCGCCGTGCGGCAGGCCCAGGTAGTCCGCCGCGACGCTCCCGACGTTTTTGACGCCGTAACCGCAAGAGAACAGGTCGAGCCAGCCGTCGTTGTCGTAATCAAAAAAGAAGGAGGGAAAACTGAACACTGGCGCGGCCACGCCGAGCTCTGGGGCCACGTTCGTGAATTTCCAGGTTCCGCGGGGAGATTTATCGCGGCTTTGCGGCCCATCATTGCGGTAAAGATAGTTGGGCTGGCCGCGGCACGAGATGTAGAGATCCGGCCAGCCGTCGTTGTTGAAGTCGCCGCTGTGCGCCGATTTGATCAGCCCAATCGCATCGATGCCCGCCGCGGCCGAGATCTCGGAGAACGTGCCGTCGCCGTTGTTGCGGAAAAGTTCGCAGCGGTTGGTGTCGCCCGCCGAGCTCTCATTCCCGATGAACAGGTCAATCCACCCGTCATTATTGAAGTCAAACCACGTGCCGGTCTGCGTCGGACGGAAACTGAGCAGTCCGGCTTCCCCCGTGACATCATCGAACGTTCCGTTTCCGTTGTTGCGCAAAAGGGAATTCGGATGGTGCCCTTGCTTTTCAAACCACGCGCCGCGCAGGACGAAGATGTCGAGGAAGCCATCATTGTTGTAGTCTGCCTGGACCATGTTCAAACCGCCGAATTCTCCGATCAGACCGGCTTCCTCGGTGCGTTCCGTGAATGTTCCGTCGCCGTTGTTCCGGAAGAGCCGCAACTGCTCGCGCAGGCCCATCCCTGAGATCATCAGGTCGAGGAAGCCATCGTTATCCAAGTCGTCCAGCACGGCACTCCCAGCCAGGTCGTTGATGTCCAGGCCCAGTCCGCGGGCCACATCCGGGAAACGCTTAATTTCGTACTCGGAGGCAAAGACTTTGGGTGGAATCAAGAATTCGGCGGGCACTTTGTCCGGATGCTCGCCCAAGGTCATAAGAGCGAGATTCAGGAGCCAGCCGGCGCGCAGATCGTTCGGGTTTTTTCCGAGTTGTTCGAGCAGGAATTGCATGGCTCCGCGTGAACCACGCGGCAGCTTGTGGTAACCGCCGGGTTGAATGGGAACGAGGCAGGAGTCGATGGTGTGGTTCGCCAGGCAATTCTCCTGCTCGCCCAGGCGAAGGTGAGCGACCGCGGCATCCATGCGGATGATTTCAGTCCGCTCGTCGCTCAGCACGACGCGGTTCGTCCTCATGAAATCGAACAACTGGGAGAACTGCTCCACCGCCCGTTCGCTTTCTCCGGCGTGCAACAGCTCGTACGCGTACTTGTAACGGAGCGTGACCAGCTTCGGGATGATCGCCTTCGAGAAGGGTTCAGCCAACGCCATCTGCAACTGTTTGGAGAAGATTTCCGCGGCGCGTCGATTCAGGAAAGGATTCTGAAGCGGATCCGCCTCGCGAGCGATCCGGTCGAGCCGTTCCGCCATCCGTTGCGTGGAGGACGCTTGGTAGGGCGCAGCCACGAGTTGGACGCAGGCTGCCATGGCCCACAAGCCGACTGAGATGGCGCTCATCTTTCGGTCGTAGCGCAGAACCTTATTAATGAGCTTAGTGCTTGATAGACACCCCTCACCCGTGCTTCCGCCTTCGCCAAGCCGACGGCGGACAAGTCGGACACCCTCTCCCCATCGGATGGGGAGAGGGATGGAGTGAGGGGCATTCTTCATGTCAACTTTGATCATGAAGTGATTAATAATCTGCCGTATCGCAGAATCGCACTCGGCGGCGCCGCAAGCAGACTGAGCCCGCGCCGAGCCGAGACTCGCCAACCGGAAGGACGGTGATCTTCCGGCATCACATCTTCATTGGACCTGCAACAGTTTTGACGCATGCGGGCGTCGCGCACACTAACGCGCTGGGAAAGTCGGACAAAGCCAAAACTGCGAAGGATCAAACGCGTGCACTATGACGCTACGGGGCACAGACAGCCATACGTGTTTGGCGTGCGGTGTCTCACAGCGCAGATTTACAGTCTGCCGTATCGCCGACTTGAAGTTGGCTGGGGAACGAGAGTCCCGAGATGCTCGTTCCGTTCACCGCCGCCGCAGAATCCAATTCTGCGATGCGGCGCTGCGCGGCGAAGCCGCAACCGAACTGGGTGGGGCGAGACTCCGTCGAGTCCTGGAATCCTTGCCGGCAATGGAGTCAGGGCTCGACAGGAGTCTCGCCCCACCAACAAAGCTGCGCGGCTTGCGACGATTTCGGGCGATACCGATAGATTGAAAATCTGTGCTACGCTCGACACATGCGGGCAGCCTTGACCGCGCGGAATAGATTGTCCCCGAACGCGCGTTTACCTAAGTTGGTCCCGGCATGCGCCGTTCAATAAATGCAAAATCCAAAGGGTTCAAAGCTCGAGACGACGCGAGGCCGTCCAGTTTTGAACTTCGGATTTTGGTTTTTCGCATTTGTTTCGGATTTCGAGTTTCGGATTTCGGATTTTGTGTACGAAGAGGCTCCCCTCTCACTGTAAGTCCGCAACGCCGAAAGTCAGATTTGCACATGAGCTTTGGCTGCTCGTCGCGCATCCTCCTTGCGCCGGGATTGGCGGTCGTGCTGGCCTGGGCTTTTGGGTGCCTCACGGAAGCCGAGCCCAAAAGGACGCCCGAATTTGAGCGCGGCAAGGAACTCGCCTACCAGCACTGCAGTACGTGCCACCTTTTTCCCGAACCTGACCTCCAGGACAAAGCCACCTGGAAAAACGGGACGATGCCTTTCCTGCGCCGTCGGCTCGGCATTGACCGCCTCGATCCGGAAAACCCGGAACACAAAGTGGTGCTCGAAGAATGGGATGTGATCTGGAACTATTACTTCGAGGCCGCGCCGGATAAGCCGTGCCCCCAGAGCCCGCGCCCGCCGATTCAAATGAACCTGCGGCAGTTTCAGGTGGTCGATCCAAAGTACCGCCCCGCCCAACGCTTCGTCACCCTGGTCATGATCGATCCCGACGCGCGCCAGATCTACGCCGGAAATGCCCAGGCCAATTCCCTCGATGTGCTCGACGCGAACGGGAAGATGCTGTCGTCGCTGGGGGTCGAAAGTCCGCCGGTCAGTTTGACGCGGCGGCCCGGGGGATGGTTCTGCACGTTGATCGGACGGGTCCCGCCCCACGACCAACGGCTCGGCAAATTGATTTCGCTGGAAAAATCCGCCCAAGGGTTCAGCCGGCGCGGCGAGGTGCTGAACGAGCTGGCGCGACCCACCCATTGTGCCTTCGGAGATTTGAATGGAGATGGACGGGAAGATTTCGTCGTCTCGAACTTCGGCAACGTCATCGGCGAATTGATCTGGTACGAGAATCGGAGCGACGGCACGTCCGTTCCCCACATCCTCTACGACCGCCCCGGCGCGGTGCGAACAGAGCTCCTCGATTTCAACAAGGATGGCCGCTTGGATATCCTCGTGCTGATGGCGCAGGCCAAAGAAGGGGCCTATGCCCTATTGAACGAGGGCGGCGGCCAGTTCACGGAGCGGACGATCCTCGAACAGCATCCGGCGTGGGGGTACTCCGGGTTCGAACTGGTCGATTTTGACCGCGACGGCTCCATCGATTTGCTCACGACGAACGGCGACAACGGCGAATATCCGGCCGGCCTGAAAAACTACCACGGCATTCGCCTCTATCTGAACGACCGGAAGAACCGCTTTCGCGAGGCGTTTTTCTATCCGCTGAATGGCGCGTTCAAGGCGATCGCGGCCGACTTCGACCAGGACGGCGATTGGGATATCGCCTCCATTTCTTATTTTCCCGACTACGAATCTTCGCCGGAAGAGAGTTTCGTGTATCTTGAAAACAAGGGGGGATTGAACTTCGACGCATATTCGTTCCCATCCAGCTCGATGGGAAGATGGCTGGTCATGGATGCCGGCGACGTCGATGGTGACGGCGATCAAGACCTTGTGCTCGGAGCCGCCAACCGGACGCCTTACCGGGTGAACTCGGGCCTCTACCAACGATGGCAGAAGGAAGGTCCCTCCATCGTCATCCTGAAAAACACCCTGCGCTCGAAGCGGCACAACGGCCATCCCATCACGGAAGAATAGGACCGAGACCTTGCGGCTAAATGCGGCGTTCAGCCCACGAAAGACGCAGCGCGGCGGAGGCATAACCAAACCCGCTGGGGCGTGACTCCCGTCGAGCCCTGCAATCAGTTCTGGAAATGAAGCCAGGGCCCAGCGAGAATCTTGCCCCTCCGTTCAACGACGCATTGGGGCCATGAACCGTAGCCGCCGACGTAAGGAGGCGGATTGCGGTCTTAGCCATGGTGTCCGCCTCGTCACCTCAGCGGCTACGAACCGATTGCTCATGGGAAGCTCCGACGATCTCAAAATCGCGCATTGGCACCATGAACCTGCGCATTGGAGCGCCGGTCTCCGACCCGGCGCGGTTCGGCGATGCCCGGACTTCGCGCCGAATCGGAGACCGGCGCTCCGATCCGACTCGCTGTCACTGAATGACGCGAAGCGTTCCTGTGGGTTCAATCACGATTTCGCGGGCCGAGGACGCCAACGTGGAAGTTGTCGTATTCCCGCCAGGCCATCGGACCCAGACGCCGGTGGGCGGCTCCGGTGTTCCCAACACCACAACTGCGCTGTCCTGCGACCAATAACCGCTGCCGCCATGAATTTCGTGCGCCGCGCCGGATCGATTTCCAAACACGAGCCGGATCACGGCTCCAATGGCGGCTGGATTGTCCGTGTTTCCCTTGAGGCGTATTCGCAGCCCTAGCTTCCCCCGTTCGTTTCGATAGAGTTTTGTCGGACCACTATTCTGAGTCACCACCAAGTCGAGCCGGCCGTCGGCGTCATAATCACCCAGAGCGCTGCCGCGTTGTTCGCCGTAAATCAAGATGCCGCTGAGTTGGCCCGGGACCGACTGAAATCCGCCTCGGCCATCTCCCTTCAACCACAGGCCTCGTCCTGCGTCGTAACGGGAAGTTTCCGGCTGCGTCGCGAAAAAGTTTTGGCTGAGCAACAAATCGATCTTTCCGTCGCCGTCCAGGTCGCCCGGGCAGATCCCAAACGCAGGGCTCAACTGCGCTTCAATGGGCAAGGGCGTGACTTCGAAGTGATCTCCGCGATTCAAGAACACGGTGGACTCCAGCCAGCGAGCGCTCAATTCCTTGGCTCGGTTCCGAGACTCGCCGCACACTTCGCCCAGAGTCGCCGAGGCGTAGGCCGTGAATGTCGGAAAACGCTCCCGCACGAATGGCATGGCCGCACCCACGATGTCGAGGCCGCGCCACAGCCCAATCTTTTGGGCCGACCGATCCCAGTAAGCTTCGAGGACATCCAGCGTCCCGGTGCCATCCAGATCGCCGTAGTAAATGCGGAGAGTCTCCTGGCGAAAAGATTCGTACTTTGTGTTTCGCCCCCAGTTGGAAGCCGCGAGATCCATCCGGCCATCGCCGTCGAAGTCTCCCGCGGTTACGCCGTTCCACCAACCGGTGAGTTGGTTGAGAGTTGAGAGTTGAGGCTTGAGAGTTGAAGGTTCGTTCAAAAATTTCACGGGCCAATCCCAAAGCTCGAAGATTCCACTCGCGTTTCGAAAAATGCGGATTGGTCCCCACTCGCAAGCCAGGATCAACTCAGGGTGCCCATCGCCGTTCAGATCACTGAAGACCGCCCCGCTGACCAGGCCGAACTGTTCCCAGCGCTGAGACACGAGGAATCTGCCTCCTTCGTTCTTCAGCATCATCGACGCCGCTGGTTCAGGATAGCGCCCCGCGACGGCACGGCCGCCGACGAACAAATCGAGGTCGCCGTCCCCATCGATGTCCGCTAAGGCGAGCGGTCCTGTGCTCGAAGTGGGGCCGAGGATGCTGTCGCCGGCGGCTTTCCGGTTCATGTCGTAAATGCGGATACAGCCGCCGTTGGTTCTGCCGTCTTCATAATTCGCGGATCCCGCCACGAGGTTTGAACCAAATCCAAGGATGGCAGTTTGGTCGCGCACGGCGGGCCGGTTTATGAAAGGCTCGGTGACGCGCGTGAATTTCCCATCTCCGTTGTTGCGAAACGCGGCCAACGCGCCGCCTCGGCCGCTGCCCACCGTCAAGTCGTCCCATCCGTCGCCATCAAAGTCGTGCCAGCAGACGCCCGGTCCGAGTTGGCTCAGTCGATTGGGGAGCAAAGGTTGCCGAGCGAAGTCATCGAAGGGCTCCTCGTAATGGGAGTGGGAGAGCAAGTGGCTGACGTCGGAGAAGAAAGGTTGAGAGTTGAGGGTTGAGGGTTGAGGGATTTGCGATTTTGGATTTTGGATTTTGGATTTTGGAGGAAGGGCCATCAGACCAGCTTTAGCGGCGACCTTAGCCGAGACGCCGTTTCCTTGGTTCACCGTCTCGCCTGTCACCGTTTCCACCAACCGGCCGACGCTCCCCCGCTCCCCCGCTCCCCCGCTCTCACGCTCTGAGGCCCCGGCTTCATCGATCTCATAAATCCGATTGGGCTGGACCTCGCGCACCACGCTCCGCTGGCCACTGCGCCAAGTGACTTCGATGCTCATCCGATTCGTTGGATTCCACGCGGCGAAAACTCGCATGGCATCGTCGCCGGAAAGGTAACGTCCGCCGCAGATCATTTCTTGGTCCTGGGAAACCGCGCCCCCAAGCACCTTGATTTTGGCCCCAATGCCGCGAGTATTCCCCGCCGCGCTTTTCAATCGCACCGCCAGGCGCGGCGCGGCGCTCTCATTCCGGTAAATCCCCGCCGGAGCATTCAGATTGTTCACCACGACATCCAAATCGCCGTCGTTATCCAGGTCTGCCAGAGCCATTCCCTGCGAAACGTCGCGGTCGTTGAATCCCCAGGAATTGCCCATCTCTTCGAAGGTCAAATCGCCCCGATTGCGGAAAGCGAAGTTCGGGGTGAGCAAGGCGGGAAAGAGAGGCAGGGCTTTGATCGGCTGGTTCGGAGTGCGCTGGCTCATTTCCTCCAGCCGGGCGTTGCCATCGGAGTCGAGGACGTCGTGTCCGTTGCCGGTGGTGATCAAGAGATCCTCGTATCCGTCCAAGTCCACATCCAAAAAAATCGGGCTCCAGGACCATTCGGACGCGTGCAAACCGCTCAGTTGAGAAATCTCCGCGAAGGTGTCGTCGCCTCGGTTCAGGTAGAGCGTGTTTCGCATGACTTCGGGCCGGTTGTCGATCACGCCGAAGGGGAGCGCCATGAGGTTTGGATGCGCGTTCACCCGCTGCGTATGTCGGCGGGTGGGTTCCCGGCTCAGCATGTCGGCCACGAAAAAATCGACGTGGCCGTCGCGGTTGATGTCGGCGAAATCAATTCCCATGGAGGACATGCTCATGTTGCGCAAAGCCAGCTTCGGGATCGCGGCAAAGCGGCCTTGTCCGTCGTTGATCCAGACTTGATCCGGCGACAACCGGAAATCGTTGCAGACATAAAGGTCCGGCGCCCCGTCGCCGTTGAGGTCCCGAAACATGGCGCTGAGACCCCAATCTTTGGGCGCCGACACCAGAGGCCGGCCATCCTCGTCGAGGAAAGTGCCATCGCTCCACGACACAGGAGTGAACCGTCCCCGGCCATCGTTCAGATAGAGAAAGTCCGGCTCGCCGCGTTCGACGAGCATGAAACCCGCGTTCCCTTTCATCACGGCGTAGAACCGGTCCGCGGGTTGCACCGTCACTTTGCCGCCGGCGACTTCGTACTGCACCTTCACGTCGGGAGGAGAGTCGCGGATCGTCGTAGTCCGATAGTTCGCGACGTAGAGATCCAGATCGCCATCGCCATCGACATCGCCCAGCGTCATACTGGTGCCGCCGAATTTTTGAGACAATCCCGAAGCCGTTTGCTCGGAAAACCGGGCTCGCCCATCGTTCAGAAAACAGCGCGTTCCTCCGCCAATCGAGTTCACCAGCAAATCCAGATCGCGGTCGCCATCGATATCCACGAAAACAGCGCCCGTGGAGAGATCGGCGGCGCAGGCGACTCCGGCTCGGACGGTGATGTTGGTGAATTTCCAATCGCCGAGATTTCGATAAAGCGCGTTCGGCCCCTCCAGACGGCAGAAATAGATGTCACACAGGCCGTCGCCGTCCACGTCTCCAAGCGCCACGCCGGAACCATTGTCCAAAATGCGATTATCCGCCACGCGCGCTTCGGAGAGGTGATTGGTGAAATGAAGGCCGGTCACGGAGGCCGGCAGCCGCGTGAATCCAGTCTTCCCCGCCTGCGGAACCGCCAAATCTGCCCAGCGATGGCCCCCGGCAGATTTCCATTCCAGGCCCGGCGCCGCCGCAGCCGAGCGTAGCGACAATCCGATGAAAAGGAGCATGACTAGGCGGCCCACGTGCGGTAATCGAGACGGAAGCCGGGTGAGCCCGGATATCGCACACGTTTTTCGGGTTAGTGAAGCTCCGAGTTTGTGGAATATCCAGGCTAGAGGGTGTGTCAAACGCTGGTTCGAGAGCGTAGGGCAGGCTTCCAGCCGGCCTCCTTTGCGCCGATTCGCAGCCAACTCGGAGGCAGGCAGGATGCCGGCCCTGCATTTGAGCCGCGTTCTTACAAGAGGATTGACTGGCACGCGCCGATAGTAAATCTGCAACGCCGAATCTCAATCGAGAACTCTGTTTTCACGGTTGAATAACCCGAAGCATTCGACTATTCGAGATCGGCTGATGTGATATGCTATGCAAGAATTTGTGCCAAGGCCTCTAGGTTTGCTCTTCTGCCTGTGGTTGAGTCATTCGGCCGGCGCCACCCTCGTCACGCCTCTCTCGATTCAAGAATTGACGACTCGAGCCCACTGGATCGTGCATGGAGCAGTCTTGACGAAGAGTTGCCAGCGCGATCCCGAAGGCCGCATCTACACCAAAGTCGAACTGCAAGTGAAAGATGTCTGGAAGGGAACGCCATCAACCAACCCGCTGACGATCGTCCACGGAGGCGGCACTTTGGGAGAGGAGCGAGTCGTGATTTCCGGCCAGGTGGAATACAACCTCGGCGAAGAAGTCGTAGCCTTCTTGGTTTTGAACTCACGAGGTGAGGCGGTCACGATCGGGATGGCTCAAGGCAAATTCCACGTCTGGCGGGACGAGGCCACGGGGAAGGTCTGCGTCCGAAATCCTTTCCATGGCGGAACCGAGATCGTGGCTAAGCCACGGCCTCCGGACAACGCCGGCACTTCGACCCGATTGACGCTCTCGACACTGAAGGCTCGCGTCAAAGGAGAAGAGAAGTGAGGCCGAGTTAAGGGTGGAGCGGGCTACCCGCCCGTTTAGGGCGGCAATTTGCCGCCCAAATGTGCAGCCGGCTCGTAGCCTGCCGCAGCAGGCCAGTGGCCTGTTCCACCGATAAGGCATTCTTCAAACACGCGCTGAGTGTTATCGCAGCAATTCTCCTTTTGGCCGTTTGTAGTCCCGGCTTTAGCCGGCCACCGCGCAGAAACCGGCTAAAGCCGGGACTACTTACGGGTCGACGGCCAGCGCCCCATGCCAAAATGAGAATTGCTGGTGTTATCGCCGCGGCCGGCATGCTCAGCCTGGCTCCGGTTCACGGATTCGTCACTTACCTGAACAGCTCCGGGAAAGTTCTGCGGTGGAACTTGGTTTCGCCCGGTTCCGCAGTTCATTCCAACGTCGTCAATCGCCAGACGCGAGCGATCCGTTACTTCATCTCCGCAGATGCGTTTTCGGCTGCGAACAAACCGGCTGAGCTGAACGCCGTCCGCGCTTGCTTCGCGCAGTGGCAGTCGGTGCCCGGAACGATCCTCAAGTTCGAGCAAGGCGGATTGACCGGCCCCGGCGCCGACATCAATGTCTCCGACAATACCAACGTCGTCTTCTGGGCCAAATCCAGCACGATGGTCAACGGCGGGATGGACGATATCAGCGGCTTGGCCGGATACACCGTCACCGCTTTCTCGATCGATGCCACGCCAGGTTTGCGGAGTTTCATCGTGCAACAGGGAACGAACGTCGCTTACGCGAACGGATATCTGGAGGTGCTGCCGCCGTTTCCAGACTTCAATTTCGATGGGCTGGATGACACATTTCAGCGGAGGTATTTTCCACTGTTCACCGCGCCGGAGGCGGCGCCCGGCGTGGATCCGGATGGCGACGGCTATGACAATCGGTCCGAATTCCGAATGGGCAGCGATCCGGCCAATCCTCTCTCGTTTGTGTTTCGGATTCAGAGCGTCACGCTCAAGACGGGAAGCAGCACGATTTCCTGGGAGAGTGTGGCCGGGAAGAAGTATCAGGTGGTGAGCCGGACCGAAATTCCCGGCGGCTCCTGGCAGCCGCTGGGCAACCCCGTGGTTGCCCGCGGGTCAAACACGCAGTTCTTGGATTCAAGCGCGACGAACCGCGTCCGCTTTTATCGAGTTCAGGCGCTGCCCTGAAGGGACGTTGACCTGCATATTTCGCAAGAAAAGGGGTGAAATATTCGGATTGACGGACACGGGATGCGCTTCACTTGAAAACCTGCTAAAATTTTCACATTTCAGGTTGACGCCCTCGCCGTCTTTCTGCTAAATTTTTCGCAGTTTCGTGGATTCTGCACGACAAGTGAAGCTCGAACCTGAGACTGACGAGTTGCCGGAGACGCCGGATATCGCGCGACAGCATATGGACTGCGTGCGATTGATCGCCGCTTTCTTGCGGGCGACGGAATCCCAGCCGGCCGGCAGATTTGAGCGGCAGCTCATCAGTCCAAGCGGCGATAAATCGGCCGCACTCCATACGCTGCGCGGCTTTTCGTGCCCGAAAGAAATTCGACGGCTGCAGGTCGAGTCTCCGAACGGCGGCGGTCGAGTCAGGTTCTCTGCGATTCGTTGAAAACACTTATGAGATGCGTCAAAGAAAAGGGCTTCAGTCGCCGCGAACAGGAAATCATGGAGATCATTTATCGCCGGGGCCAAGCCACGGCTGATCAAGTCCTGGCCGAGCTGGCCGATCCCCCCAGCTATTCTTCGGTGCGGGCCCTGCTCACTATTCTGGAAAACAAGGGACACCTTCGGCACACCAAAATCGGAAAGAAATACAACTATCTCCCGACTAAACCGTGCCAACAGGCGGCCCAACACGCCATCGGCAAACTGATCCGGACTTTCTTCGCCGGATCAGCCGAAAAGGCGGTGGCGGCGCTGCTCGATTCATCCGACGTGCCGCTGACTGACGAGCAATTGCAGCGGATGGAAGAACTCGTCCGGCGCGCCCGGAAAGAAGGCCGATGAACTCAAACCGAACCAATCCTAACGCCATGAATCTCCTTCAATTCCTCTCCGCCGCAGCGGGCGAGCCTCTCAACCGATGGCTTCTTGACGTGGCCGTCCGTTCTACGCTGTTGCTCCTGATCGCCGCCGGCACCATATTGGCCTTGCGGCGGATTTCTGCCGCAGGCCGCCATTTCCTCTGGGGCTTGGGACTCATATGCTCGCTGCTGCTGCCTTTCGTGGTCGCGATCACTCCGGCCATCCAGTGGAAGATAATCCCGGCGGCGGTTCAGCCCGTCAGTGATAGCCACTCGACCGGACAAAATTCCGAGTTGACGGCCCAAGTCCTTCGCCCGCGCACGGCCAATTTCGGGACGCCACCGACTCCACTTGAACGGATTCCTGAGTCGCTGACGGGCGCTCTCGCAGACAATCGGCCTTTATCTCTGCCTCCGACGGCACCCGCAAAGTCGCGCTCTGCGATAGTGCTTTCTTCCAAGCTCCCGTGGATCCTCTGGGCGATTGGCGCGATGGTCACTGGGGCATACTTTGCCGCCGGGTGGGTCGGCATACTTCGGCTGTGCAGGAAATTGGAGCCGATTCGTGATGAGGAATGCTCCCGTCATGCCCAGCAGTTTGCGGCCAGCGCCGGACTGCGCGCCACGCCTCTCTTAATGCAATCCCGCGAAGTGGGCGTCCCGTTCACCCTAGGGTGCAATTCAGGAGTCATTGTGCTTCCCCGGGGCTGGACGGAATGGACCGTGGAGCGACGGCGGTTCGTCTTGATGCACGAGATCGCGCACATCAGGCGGCACGATTGGCTGACGCAATGGCTCGGATGGCTCGCCGCGACGGTGTATTGGTTCAACCCGGTCGTTTGGTCTGCGGTCAAACAAGTGCGAATCGAGGCGGAAAAAGCCTGCGACGACGCCGTCCTCCGGGCGGGCCATGCCGCCTCCGATTATGCCGAAGAACTCCTGGCCATTGCGGCGGCACTGCCTTCAGCAAGGACTCCAATCCCTCCAGCGATTCCCATGGCGCAACGGGCGAAGTTTGAAGAGCGCATCCAGTCAATTCTCAACGCCCGCGTCAACCGAAGCCCCTCTTCCAAGGTATTGGTCGTTGGCTCAGTTTTGGGCGTCATGCTGCTCTTGCCGGTCCTGGCGGCTGTGGAGATCACTACCAAGGTCGAAGCCGCCGCCGCCGCTCCTTCTCTGGCGGAAGACACGAAAACCACGTCGTCATCTGTGCCATTGAAGGACTCCATCCGAAGCGTCTCCGGCAAAGTTTCGATAGAGATTCTTTTCTTGGGATCGGACAACATTGTCAATGGATTGCTGTCGCCGGACGGAAAGAAAATCGCCTTCATGGACTGGGAGTGGCGAAAGCCCAATTACAAAAAGCATGACCTCATCGTCCGAAACCTTGCCACGGGACAGGAGGTTCCTGTCACTCAGAAGGCCGGCGGCAATCCGGAAGTTTACGAACTTGCGAGCTTTGCCTACTTCGGCAGCGGTCCTGGATGTTGGTCCCCCGATTCCCAGTGGGTTTCCTATGTGTGGTACACCGACCAATATCTGATGAATAATAAGAGTGGGGCGAGCACTGAGTTGAGAATCGCTAAGGCAGACGGTTCCGAGTCCAAAGTCCTCAAGGACGAAGACCACTGGCGGCCATACGCCTGGTCACCGGACGGACGGCATTTGCTGTGCGATTTTTCACGACG
>JACQWK010000685.1 GCA_016209525.1 Verrucomicrobiota bacterium | reverse complement strand
GGCCAAACCCAAACCGGTCCCACCGTACTTGCGCGTGCTTTGGCCGCTCACCTGGGTGAACGTGTCGAAAATCCGGTCCAGTTCACCGGCCGGAATTCCGACGCCCGAATCAGCGACGTGGAGCAACAAGTCCACTTGGCTCTCGTCGGCCTCCCAGGCTTTGCTGGCGGCGGAAATTCGGATGGTTCCCTTTTCGGTGAACTTCACCGCGTTGCCGATGACGTTGAACAGGATCTGCCGCAGACGCACCTCGTCCAAGAGCAAACCCTCCGGCATCTCCTTGGCCACGTTGATTTCAAGCTTGAGCCCTTTCTCTTCGGCCTTCTGGGAGAAGACCTGGGCCACTTCGGTCAGGAGCTGGCGGACGGAGACGGGTTCGTATTGCAGCTCCAAGCGTCCCGCTTCGATTTTGGAAAGGTCGAGGATATCGTTGATGATGGTCAGCAGGCTCTTGCCGCTGGAAGAGATCGCGGCCACGTAGGAGCGCTCCTTGGGCTCCTTGAGCACGCCGTTCAAGAGGTCCGAGAAACCGAGAATGGCGTTGAGAGGAGTGCGAATTTCATGGGACATGTTCGCCAGGAACATGCTCTTGGCCTCGTTGGCCTCGTCGGCGCGTTCCTTGGCCAACTGCAGGTCCTCGTTGAGGCTGGTGAGTTCCTCCGTCCGTTTGAGAACCTGTTCCTCCAACTCCTCCCGGTGTTTCTGGAGTTTCTTGTCGCGGGCATCGATCTGTTCCAGCATTTCGTTGAACCCATTGACCAATTGCCCGAGTTCGTCGTCCGCGACGCGCTGAGCGCGCAAACCATACTCCTTGCGAAGCGAAACCGTCTTGGCGGTCTGGAGCAATTGCAGGATGGGCGCGACGAAAACGCGCTGGGATCGGTTGGAGAGCCACCAGGCCGCGACCGACGCGAGAAGAAAGCTGCTGCAGACGACGGCCAAGAAGAGCCGGAGCAACTGCCACTCTTTGGCCGCGTCCGAGCGAAGATAAAGGACACCGATCTCCTGGCTCTCGGCGTTCCGGATGAGATGCACGAACTCGAGGGACGATAGGGATGAGATGGAAAACCCGGCAGGCGGCGGTTTCGAGGGCGGAGCCAAGGGACTCTTGGGCCGCACGTAGGTCGCGAAGGCCTGCCCGTTCGTGCCGTAGATGGCGCCGATTACTATGCCCGGAGTTTCGGACAAGGAACTCAGAACCGTCTGGCATTCCTGCTGGGCGTTGACCTCCAGGAACGGCCAAGCCGAAAACGCCGTCAACGCGGCGACTTGGGCAAGCCGCTGCTCGACATCCTGCCGCTGGCGGATGACCCCGAAACCAACGATGACCGTGGTGGAGAGAACCAGCGCGGCGATGCAGGTAAGCATCATCATGAGCCGGAGCTTGTCTCGGATGGAAAGGCGTTGGAACGCGAGCATGGGTGACGCCGCACGGTTACTTCACCGGCTTTATGATTCGATAAAACTGCGACTTTATCTCCAAACCCGCCTTGTCTTTGTTCTTCACATTGACCCAGAAACGACGAGTTTCGTTAAGACGAAAGACGAGAACCCCTCCTTGCTCAAGAAAGTTGTCGCTTTCACCCACGGTCAGCAGGCCTCGCAAGTCCACTTCCTTTCTCAGCGCGAGCCATTTGGCATTGTTCGCGAGCGGCACGTAGAGAATGTGGCATTGGTTGATTTCCGCCGGGCGATCGACCTTTCGAACTTCAATGGGACGTTCCTTGGCCTCTTTGGTTAGCTGTTCCAGCAGATCCTTGAGCGCATTGTCGCCGAACAGTCCCAAGACGATCTTGTCGTCGGCCTTTCCGTTCATCTTGGCCGGCCACTGAACATAGCTCGGTATCTTCCCTAGGAAAGCAGCCTTGATTTCGTCGGGCTTGAATTCATCCGGATTCGACGGCGCGAGGTGCTCAGCCAAGATTGCGAGAACTGGCAGGATCGCGCCCAAAGCGAGCGGAACGTAATTTTGAGCTCGCCGCATCTTTTTAATCCATCCGTCGTCAAATTGGTCTCACAGGGCTTTGGTCCGCTTGGGGTGTCAAACCTGGTTACCCGTAAGCGCCGGAGCGCGCCCAGTCGCGCCCTCCGATTTTCCCGGACCGCCGGCCAAGAGTCAACTGCCCCTACCATTCAGTCATCCGCCTAGACTTTACACCGGGCCGCCAAAAAAGAAACCGCGATTTGCTTCCTCTCGCTTCCGTTCCGAGTCAACGCAATGTTTCCTTGATTCGTTCACGAATCGCTGTTGGACTGGGACGGTCAACCCAATCCTTTTTGCACCGAACTATGATGTCCTTGCCTTTCATGCCGCATCATGCGAAGCCGATTTTTTGGGTGAGCGTGTTTGCTTGTTTTGGATTCTGGCTGGCCGTTTACGTAATAATCATCCAGAGAGGAATCAAGGATAAGAGTTATGGGATGCCCATCGGCGCTCTTTGCGGCAACATCGCCTGGGAATTTATGTTCTCGTGCATCTTCCTGGCGGACTATCTCGCCATCCGGATTGGGAATTTTTTATGGCTCCTGTTGGACATGGGGATTCTGTGGACCGTTGTGAAGCATGGAAAGGCCGACTTTTCGGCGCCGTTCATGAAGAAATGGCTGTATCCGATCATTCTCATCGGCGTCTTCATGGCTGCTTTTTTGGGAATTCCATTTGTCAAAGTGTACAAGGATACGCAAGGCTTCTTGACCGGGTGGATTCAGGCGTTCCTCATGAGCATTCTGTTTATCTCGATGCTGGTTCGGCGCGATGATGTCAGAGGTCAATCCCTGTACATCGCTTTGTTTATGTTCCTTGGGAATGTGCCCGCGTATTATTGGGTGAAGTACTTTCCCGACCCAATTGGCGGTTTGGATTCCCGGATGAACTTCGCCATCACCGTGGCGACCTGCATTCTCAATCTGATCTACATCGCGCTGATCTATCAGAAATGCCGGAGGCAGAGCATCAATCCCTGGACGCGACTCTGAGCTTTCCGTGACTCAAAGACTTTGAGGCGCGACTTCTAGAAGCGTGCGGTAACCTGGACGTAAACGCCGCGCTGAACCGCAGTGCCGATTGTGCGGTCGAACTCGTTCGGGGCGAACTCGAAGCGGCGGGCTTCGATCAGGTTCTGTCCGACGATTGCCAGCTCGAGATTCTTGTGCGGTTGCCAGGCCAAACGAACATCCAAGTCAAAATAAGGATCAATGCCGAAGATCGGAAGTTCACCGACATATCGGCCCCAGAAGTCCAGTTCCAGATTGGCAGGCAGGTCCATGGCGGAGCGCAAGGTCGCTTGGTGGCGCGGGTCTTTTCCTTCGCCTTCCAACCCAGATGGAAAATCTCTCAGCTCGATTTTCAGAAAGGAGTAGGAGCCGCTCAGCCGCCACCAGTCGGTGAGGCGCCACTGCGTGGCCGCTTCAACTCCATAGCCCCTTCCCTTGCCTCCACTGGTCGTCGTGAAGGGCAGCACCAGGTGAGGTGTCGGAGCCGGTTCGAAGAACGGAGTCCCAGCCCTCCCAATATTGAAGTCGTCGTAGTCGTTGTAGAAAGCAGCCAGGTCAAGGGACAGATGGTCCTTCGGCTGGATGCGGTAGCCTGCCTCATAAGCCAGCATTGTATGGGATCGGACGGCCGCGTCGCCGCTCCCGGTGAGAAACAGCGGAAATGGACCTCCGGGCAGTGGTTCTACGGGCAGGAGTACGCGGATATCATTGGCGCTGCGGGCAGGTACCTGCACCGCGCGCGAGACCGCAGCCCAAACGGTTTGGCGATCGGTGAGCATCCAGGCTAATCGAGCGTTTGGCTGCACTTCCCATCCGGTAAAGTCGTTGTGCTCGATCTTGCTGCCGAGCGTCAGCCGAAGGTGATCTTCAACCATAGCAATTTCATCCTGAACGAAGCCGCTGAAGATCTGCCGATTGCGGCTCGCAGGTTCGTATCTAATCCAAAGAGGGTCTCTGTTGAAGAACTCATCGGGCAGAAAACGATAACCAAGTCCATACACCAAGTCCTGTCGCAAGGGCAGTGGAAAGCGGTGCTGAAAGTCGAGGTCGAAAGTTTCCTGAATGTTTCCAAAAGCGGTTTCACGCCGCTCGGCGCGGTCGTAATACGCTTGGAAGCGCAAGTCCGATTCCTCGCTCCATTGATGCTCGTACCGGCCCAGAAGATTTCCACCCGAGACATCAAATCTTTCGTCGAACACAGACAGGTGTGGGGCCACATAACTGGGGATCACTTGCTGATGTTGAATATCGCCTTCGTAGTAATCTCCCTGGAACGTGATCCGGTCGTTCAATGTTTCCCAATCCGCGCGAAAACCGCCTTGAATGAAATCCCAGCGGTCGTTTCCGCCTCCGAAATCGTCATGGTTGTGGTGTTTGACATAGCCGCGCATGAATCCGGTTTCCCCGAGCTTAAGTCCGTACCGCCCCTCCGCAAAGCCGCGCTCCTCCGATCCATAACCGCCGGACACATAAGCGCCCTGGCTCTTGGCGGCGCTTTTGGTGATGATATTAATGACACCATTGACCGCATTGGCGCCCCAGAGTGTTCCGCCCGGACCTCGAATGACTTCAATTCGGTCGATATCTTCAAGCAAATAATCCTGAACATCCCAGAAAACGCCCCCGTTCATCGGCGTGTACACCGTCCGCCCATCAATGAGCACCAGAAGCTTGCCCGTGAAGCGGTCGTTGAAACCGCGGGACGCCACCGCCCATTTGTTCGCGTCGATTTGTCCAACGTTGATTCCGGGGGACAGTCTTAACGCTTCGGGAAAGTTTCTCGCTCCGGAGCGCCGGATGTCGTCGCCACTGATCACAAAAACGGCGGCGGCGGACTCGAATAGTTTCTCCGATCGCTTTGAAACCGACGTGACCTTCACAGTCGCCAGATCTTCGATCGAGAGCGCTCGGATCTGCGCGACCCGCGCCTCAGAAACCGCCGACTCGGCGGCCGCCGATGGGAAGCTCGCGCCGGCGAGCCCCGCTCCAAGACTAAACACGCCGAGCAGACGACGCCCGACTACACTCTGGGCGAAGAGTGAGGAGGAAAGTTGCATAGGCTTGGGTCCGTTCCGATCGAACTTGCTTTTCGACGGTAGCCTGAGGATACGGCTAGCGGGGCTTGGGAAGCAAGGAGAAAGCCTTGTCTGTGCAGTTCCCAGAGAGATTTCCACGGAAAAATTGGGGTCACGTCTCTGCATTTGACAAATCACGAGACTGTCGGAGTCTGGGCCCTGTCGAGTTGGCATGCCGGTTGCCCGATGAGGCGAAGGCCAATAAGCGGGACGATTTCTTGCGGGAACTGGCGCCGCGTGTTTGGTTGGCTTTGGCGTCGGGCCGGAGGATCACTCGCCGGTCAATCGCAACTCAGCGATGATGACGCCGCGAGTAGGAAGGCAAAGGAATGGAGGAAGAGGAATGATCCCGAGTCGATTTGTCGGCAACTCATTTGCCCCTCTGATCGGCAATGGCGGTTACCCAACTCGCGCGCCAGGCCCAACCTTGCCTTCATTCGACAGAGACCCGATGGAAATTTTCTTGTCCTCACGCCTCGGGACGGCTATCGCTTCGTCGACTCGGAAAAACCAAGATCCGGTAAGTCAAATGAGCCCAAAGCAGCAACAGCACCACCCTGATTCACGCAAGGAGCGCAAGCATGACGCCACCCCGCCACGATCCGCTGCAAGCCTACAAGCAAGACGATTCCGCCAAGTTCTCCCACCAGATCCGATCGACCCCGACATGCCGCGCCTATTTTCGTCACCGACGAGATCTGCGTCCCGAGGCGTGATCTTGCAGCGCGGACAATGGCGGACCGGGTTTTGTCCGCCGCCAAGAATCCGGACATCCTTTTAGCGAACTATGAGCGATGCAAAGTGGAACAACGAATTTCTGGACCCGATGCGCAAGCTGGGCGACAGCGAGATCGACCCAAAGGTCGAAGTGTTCATGAAAGGTTTGGATCTCATCAAGGTTCCATTTACAGAGTCTGACATCATCGATCCCTCAACCTTTCTTGCTGAACTGAAACAGCAAACGGATGGACTGTCGAAGTATTTATTCGAACGATTCTCGAAGGACCGGCCTGATTTGCTGTCCACTGAAAACATACACGAGTGGGAGGCTCAGGTAGGAATTGCTGACGAGCTTAACAGAATCAGTCAAGACCCTCCTGCACTGCTTTACGAGGCCTCAAAAAGCAGCAATGGGGTCAGCCTCTTTGACACGCTCCTGTCGCAGAAAGAGAAGGAGCTTCTGGCGAGTCAGCCTACTGGCATAGACCGGATCCGCTTAAACCGAATACTCTTCGAAAAAGCTTACCCGAAGGAAATAAAGAAGAACCTGATGCACGAGTGGCTGGATAAGCAATATGAGAATATCGCCACCGCCAACCTGCTGAGCGACACGCCGGCCAACGCAGGAGATCCCGCGCCAGCAGTGATCCCGAAAACTGATGAAGGGAGCCTGAAAATCAAAAATCTGATTCAGGATCAAGCCAATCAGTATCAGTGTTTGAATGGCTTTTCCTTTTGTTTCTTTTCTGAGGAGGTCACGTTCCGCCTCAATCTTGCACGGTCGGCCACGTTCTTGGCCAACAAGGCCCTGGCGAATCGCCTGTTTGACTTCGCGATTCCAGCGATGTGCTCCGCGCTGGCGATCATGGAGTTGTTGAATGAATACCTGGAGAAATCGGGCTCCGAGGCCGGATCGCAACCGGATCCGCAGACAAAAAAAGTGCTCATGATGGGGAATCTGAAGTATTACAACCGGTTCCTCGAGATCATCGATTCGATACGCAGATCCCCAGGCATTTTCCTTTCGAATGATTCGCTTCGAAAGGAAGAGTTCAGATCCTATCCGACCTTGTTCAAAGAGGCGTTTCGGCCGGCACTCTGCCCCGATTGGGTTGATGAGAAACAATTGAGAACTGGCGTGGGCCTGTGGCAAAGGGACATGGTCGGATGTCTGTTGGTCGCGTTCGCGTACAGTCTTCCGGCCTGTTATCTTGATAAGAACGGAATCCCGACGCTCTACCGATCGGAGCGTCTCACCAAACAAAAGTTCCTGGCTCAGAGAATCTACGAAACCGCCTTCTTCTTGAACGATGTGATGAGGGAAGACGGACTATGGGTTCTCCGTGATTCAGCGGCCATACAACTTGTGTCGCTCGCGGTCGCTGTCCACAAATTCTTTCCCGACTGGACATTCCAGCTCGGTCGCTATCTCACACCGGAATGGACGGATCCTAAGAGCAATAAAAAGTACGGTCCGGGCGATCTTCTGAATCTCTTATCGCCACCCGACGTCAAGAATTGCTCATCCTTCATCGCCAAACTCAACCAGCAATCCGGCGGACTTTCGAAGTATCTATTCGAACGATTCTCGCAGGACGCGCCTGGTTTGCTCTCCATTACGCCTCAGCCTCCGATCCAAAAAATAGTGGACGAGCTTAACCGCATCATTCAGGGCTCCCCTGAGGTCCCTCCTGATTCGCTTTACGAAGCCTCAAAGACCAGCGGGGTGAGCCCCTTTGAGACGCAACTGTCACCTGAAGCGAAAGATCTGCTTTCAACTAACCCGGCTGGTATGGACCCGCTTCGCTTGAACCGAATGCTCCTGCACCTCGCTTACCCACAGGAAATAGCGAAGAAATCTTACTTTTCCGGTATCATGGATGACTGTCAGAAACTTGAACGAGGGGCCAAAATTCCCGACGACAAATACCCCGAGAAATACAGCGCGTCCGAGCTTGGATTTCCCGATTTCGATTGGCTCTTCCGAAAGTACCTGGAGGGCGCGCCGCCGGGCAAGTCGCAATTTGCCAAAGGTCGCGCTTTGTGGGGACCCGGGTTTCTAGCAGCCGTCAAGGTCCGCTACTTCCACGCTTTGATGCGCTATTACGTGAACTCGAAACCAGGCCCCGCCCCCTCGACTCACGAGAGCCCCATTAACCAGGAAGACCTGGCCTATACCCTTTTGACTTTCGGTTATGTCATTCCCTTGGGCTTGACAAAACTCGGAGCGATTCTGAGCCGCGAGGAGAAGGAAGCGTTTCTGCATTTCTGGAGACTCATAGGCTACCTCATGGGCATCAGCGAAGATCTTCTACCCGAGGATTGGGATCAGGCCAAAGAGCTTTACGAAATAATCAAAAGCCGCCAGCAAGCTCCTTCCTGGCAGGGGGTGAAGTTGACCCGGGCCTTGTGCCAGTTCATCGAGGACCTGTTGCCGGCCTGGCTGCCGTTTCGCAGTGCGATTGCGCCCGTGTTGATCCGGGATCAAATGGGCGGCGATGCCGATTTCCTTCTGGATGGTTCGTCGTTCTTAAGGGTGGAGGACATCAAGAATCCCGCATCCTTGGTTGCCAAACTCAACCCGCAATCCGACGGAGTGTCGAAGTATCTATTCGAACGATTCTCGAGGGACGTGCCAGGTCTGCTCTCCGGTCCTCAGACGCCGACCAGAAACATCCAAGGAATTGTGGATGGGCTAAACAATATCCTTCAAACTCCTACCGCTGCGTACTGGTTCTTGTTGGACTCTGACATTAAGAATCCCGAATCCTTTCTTGCTAAAATCCTCCAGCAATCGGACGGAGTGTCGAAGTTCCTGTTCGACTGGTTGAATCTCGGGAGAATTCCCGATAAGGACAGAACGGTCGGCCTGATTGTCTGGAGCATTAATTCGCAATGCAACGGTTGCTATGGTAGCGACACGGTTAGTTCGCTTTACCAAGCCTCAACGACCAACGGGGTAAGCCCCTTTGACGGGCTACTTTCGCCGGAAGTGAAAGCTCTGCTGGCAAGTGATCCGTCGGGTCCCGAACTACGGCGTTTGAATCACAAACTCTTGGAATGCGCTTACCCTCTGGAAATAGCGAGAACCCCTCCTCCTTCGCTTTACGAGGCCCTGAAGCCCAGTGGGGTGAGAACCTTTGACAGGCAAGTGTCACAGGAAGCGAACGACCTGCTACGAGGTCACCCGGCTGGTCTGGACTTGCTTCGCGTGAACCGAATGCTCTTGGATGACGCTTACCCACAGGAAATAGCGAAGAGATGCGATAATTCGCCGAACCAAGCCGCGAACCTGGTGGTCCGCATGTGCTGGGCCTTCGTAAAAAACGTCCTGCTGCGAGGCTATTTCCTGAGCCGCTACTTGTTCTTTGACCGCATCGGATTGGCCCAAGCCGCCATTGACCGGAGCGTGCATTTCATGGGGAAAACCTTGATTGCAAGCTGGCGGCAAGGTTTCGACCGGCACCCATTCGACTTTACGTCCAGCGACAAAGGATTCACGGCGAATCCCAATGTTTCCCAAACAGAGCAAGAAGAAGGAGCGGTTACTCGAAAGAAGGTTTTTGGGTGGGTGGCAGTGGGACTGGGCCTCGTTCTTCTCTTCCATCCTTTCTTTTGGATCGGCGTCGCGAGCTTGGTCGCTTCGCTTCTCAGTTCCGCCCATTGGCTGGGGTGGGTGGTGAAAGCGATGTTCTTGTTTTGCCTGATCGACGTGATCGGCGTCGGGTTAATCGAGCGGCACTTGCAGCGCCTGACGAATCCGACCGCTCAACCGCAGCGCCAGCTTTAGAGGCCATG
This sequence comes from Verrucomicrobiota bacterium, assembly GCA_016209525.1. Classification (GTDB taxonomy): domain Bacteria; phylum Verrucomicrobiota; class Verrucomicrobiia; order Limisphaerales; family SIBE01; genus VHCZ01. The sequence continues at coordinate 33,789 of JACQWK010000685.1, read as the reverse complement.
AGCACTACCCAATGGACGGACGAATTCCTCGCCGCAATGCGCGGAAATGGCGACATGGCGACCGACGGCCCTGGCTTTGATTTCGACCTCCGTATCCGATTCATACTGAATGGATTTGATGTCAGGGCATGTGCTGCTGATTTGTTGGCTGGGCAAAACGAGATCATCGCAATGGCCCGGCAGATCGCCGACTCGCTCCCCAAAGCCGGCGATTCAGCGGCGACTGCGATTCCGGAGTCCAACGACGTGAACCAGAAGATTGGACAGTTGATCCAATGGCAGACCAACCAATATGTTGGTATAGGCTTTACTACCGATTGGTTCCACTCTCAAGAAATCATGTTCCCTCTCGACGGCGCGCGGCTGGCCACGATGCTCGCCTGCAAGGCTCTGAATAATCACCGGCTGGACCTGGCGATTCCAGCGATGAACTGTGCGTTGGCGTTCTTTGAGACCTTGGCGACACTTCTCGAACAACAGGCCAGTCAGCCCTCGCCAAAGGATTCAAATCAGCAGAGACAAACGAATCCGCGCCTCAAAGAAAACGTGATGCTCTTCAACCGGTTCCTTCAGGTCATCGAGGCCATCCGTGAGTCTCCAGCGCTATTCCTGATGGATGATGCGTTCCGAACGGAAGCGTTCCAGTCGTATCCGCTCTGGTTCAAGGCACCGTTCAAGCCGCGACCTTGTCCGGGCTGGGTCAATGAGGAAAAAATGGGAATTGGGGTGAATCTGTGGCAGGAGCACATGATGGGATGTCTTCTCGTGCTTTTCGCGCACAGCCTTCCGGCTTGTTATCTCGATAAGAAGGGAATTCCGACGCTCTACAAATCAGAACGTCTTGCCAAACAAGAGTTCGTGGCGCAGCGAATTTACGAAACCGCCTTCTTCTTGAGGGATGTCATGAAAGAAGGGGGCCTGTCGGTCCTCACGCAGACCTCAGCAGTCGAACTCGTGTGGCTCGCCGCCGCAGTCCACAAGGTCAAGCCGGAGTGGACCTTTCAGCTAGGTGTTTTTCTCAAACCGGAATGGACGGATGACCAGAACAACACCTTCGGGCCGTCCGAGGTCATGAAGATTCCTGAAGTCGAACTTGAATATCAGAGCCTGAAGAAGGCGGGGAAGATGCCCGAGGAATTCTCCGCCACGGACCTCGGATCCCATGCGTTCCCCAATTCCAATTCTCAGAATCCGCGTTTTCCCATGTCGTTTCCTCTAAATTTCGACTGGCTATTCAAAAGCTATTTGGAGGGCGCTCCGCCGCCCAAGTTGGACTTCGCCCGCGGACGCTCATTGTGGGGACCTGGATTATTGGCCGCGGTCAAGGTCCGATTCTTCCATGCCGAGATGCGTTTCTTCCTGCGGCCCGCGACGGAGGGTGGCCAATCACCTCCGGTTGAGGTGCCCATCAACCAGGAGGACTTGGCTTACACCCTTTTGACCTTTGGTTATATCATTCCCTTGGGCTTGGAGAAGCTCGGCTGCATTCTGAGCCGGGAAGAGAAGGAAGCGTTTCTGCACCTCTGGAAACTCGTCGGGCATCTCATGGGGATTTGCGACCAACTCTTGACCGACGATTGGGATCAGGCCAAGGAGTTGTATGAAAAGATCAAGAGCCGCCAGATGGCCAAATGTCCGCAGGGTGAGGCCTTGACGAACGGATTGTGCGAATTTGTCGAGAATCTGTTGCCCGCCTGGCTGCCGTTTCGCGGCGCGTTTGCGCCCGTGCTGATTCGGGACCAAATGGGCGCCGACGCGGATATTCTGTTCGATGCGCCGAGAAAAGCGGCGTCCAGGAACCTCGCGGTCCGCGCCTGCTGGTTCATCACGAAGAATGTCCTGCTTCGAAGCTATTTCTTGAGCCGTTACCTCGTCTTCAACCGCATCCCGTTCGCCCGCGCCGCCATCGACAGCCAAGTGCAATCGATCGGGAATGCCGTGATCGCAAGCTGGCGGCAAACCTATGAACGGCGGCCCTTGGATTTGACTTCCAGCGGGAAAGGATTCACCGCGAACGCGACTGTCGGCCAGTCGGAACACGCTACAAGAGAGGCTAGCCGCAAAAAGGTTTTTCAGTGGGCGGTCGTGGGAGTCGTACTCATCCTGCTCGTCCATCCCATCTTCTGGCTCGGCGTCGTGAGTTTTGTGATTTCAAATTTCAGTTCGGCCTCTTGGCCCGGGACCGTCGCGACCGCCATGTTTTGCCTCTGCATCCTCAACGTGATCGACATCACTTGGTTTGAGCGGAAACTGCTGTCCTGTCTGCAAGAGCTCAAATTCCAGCCGCAACGCCAGTTTTAGTAAGTCCATGAGCGCTGAATTGTGGGCCAGCGAGTTTTTGGACGAGATGCGAAAGCAAGCCGACCCGGCTTTCGACGCCCGCGAAGCTGCCATTCGGCTGACCTGGCTCGCCGCGGCGGTCCAAAAGGTCCGACCCGTCAAGAGCTGCTCAGCACTCCTGAAGCCAACGTAGCCGGTTTGAATCAGTTCTTCACCCTCATGCCAAAAGGAGGCGATATCCATCATCGCTACTCGGGATCAATCTACGCGGAGACATTCCTGGACTGGGTCAAGAAAGATAATCATTACATCAACACCACAACTTTCGCGATCGAGTCCACGCCGACGATCACCAACACCACGGTCGAGTTGTTGCGCATGAACGAGCCGCTCTATTCATCGTCGGACCAGAGAACGGACCCGTGGCCCTGCGTGACTACTGGCCTTCGCCTCCTTCCAGTCCGATGGATTTGTTTTTCCAGGTTCCCGTGGTTGCGATCTCGACCGCGCCTGGCTTCCCTAATCCAGCAGGCCAGCAGCCGATCGTGGTCTCGGCTGTGGTGGAGTAAATCTGCGGCGTGGCCCACCAACTGGCGACTCGCAGCGGAACACTGTTCAGCTTGGATGAGACTAATTGCCAGGGCGGGACGGCCAATGCCGATGGCTTGGAAATCAACTGAACGCCCGTGGAGAGGGTGGCGATAGTGCCATCCTTGCTGCCCGATTTTTTTCCCAGCAGTTTGACCAAGGCCTGGATGTCAGCGGGTCCGCCATTGTGCACAATTTCCGCGTGATCAAGGCTGGTGGCGACACTGGAATTCGCCAAGGCCTTCAACACGGCGGCGAGATCGTCTTTCGTGAGTTTCAGGACGAAGAAATGCTGGCTGACCTCGATGTCATCGTCTTTGATGCAACCCAGGGTATTGCCATCGTTTTTGCGGGGGTTGGCGCGGCTGCCTGAAGCAGGCCAGGACGGCGTGGAAACCTGAAGGACAAAGCCCTCGCCCGCGTTGTTCCAGGCGGCCATTCCTTTGGAGTGACCCCAAGGTGAATCCATATTCTCAATGGGATTATTGTAGAACTGGTCGTTCCACAGCACATAGTTGTAGCCGGGACGATTGTACACTTGCCCAAAAGTCACACCCAACGGATCCGAGTTGGTTGCACCCAGGCAGCCGGCTCCCTGAACCAGTCTTGGGGTTTTGTTGGTCGCGAAAACATATTGCTGGCTGTGGCCGCTGGGATAGCCTTGAACTGTCCCTCCAAAAATTCCCTTCGTGCCCACGGATGGAGTCACTCCGTCATCGGTGCATCCGGGAAAGGACGCGGCATTGAATTTGAAGGCAAACAGCCAGTCCACCGGTTGATTTTTGCCAGCCATGGGCGTGGGGGCGGGGAGATTTCCTGCTGTGTTCATGTCAAGAATGAGTTCAGGAGTAGCTACACACCCCTCACCCGGGCTTCGGCCACCCTCTCTCCATCCGATGGGGAGGGATGGGGTGAGGGGCATTTTTCATGTCGAGATACTTATGAACTGATTAATAGGCATCGCAGATTGTGTTTGGCCTTCGGACTCCGGCGAATCTTCATTTGCGCCTTACGTAGATCGGTTCCTTGATCCCGCTGAGCTCCGCGAAATTGGCGAAGCGCTCCAGCATCATCGGCGACAGGACCGTCCCCGCCGCGACGATCAGTTGGCCGTCCAGCGTTTCGACGGAGGAAAGCATCACTTGGCCAGGCAAAAGTTGTGAGACCCGCAGCGGAGTGCCTGGACTCAGCGTTTCCTCGGCCACCAAGACGTGCATCACTTTCTCGAGCAGAACCGGGTCGTAGAATCGCAGGTTTTGCTGCATCAGGTCCGCGGCCCGCTTCTTGGTTGCGCCCTTGGTTTCAAGTTCGACGAAATCGGAAAGAATCTTGAGCAGCCGCGAACCGGCCGGAATCTGGTCGTTGGGAATCGAGCCTTTGGGAAAACCACTGCCGTCAAAATTTTTGCTTTGAAAGAGAACAATCCGGGCGGCTGGCTCCAGGCGCGGGATCTTGGACAGCACGTTGTAGCCGAATTCGGGAACCCGCGCCACCATGTCCGATTCGCGCGGGTTCAGGGGTTCCCCCGAGCTAAACGTGTGCAAGACCCTGGGCGGAAGGGCCAGCCATCCGATTCGAGCGAGCATGGCCGCGACTTCGATGTCCCAAATCTGATTCAGCTTCAGGGCCGGCGCCACCAATCGTACGTACTCGCAAATCTTTTGCCCGCGGCCAAAGGATTCCGGTTCGCGCGTGGAGAGCACTTCGGTGAACATCTTCACGCTGCCATTCAGCGTCTCCTCCAGGAGCTGCCGCTCTGCGATGACGAGGCGATACTGTTCGAGCCCGGCGTTCAGCGCGGCGATCATCTTCTCGGCCGGGCAAGGCTTCGACAAAAAGCGGAAGATGCGGCCCTCATTGATTGCTTCAACCGCGGTTTGTTTGTCTTTATCGCCGGTGAGCATCATCCGGACAGTGTCGGGTGCGACGCGTTGAGCTTGGGCGAGCAACTCGACGCCGGTCATTCCATCCATGACCATGTCCGCGAGGATCACCCCGAACGGTCCCTGGTTTTGGATGAGCGCCAGCGCCTGTTCGCCGCTCAGCGCGGTGATCACGGGGAAATGCCCTCGGAGGTCTTTTTCAATTGCGACCAGCGTGAGCGGGTCATCGTCCACACAAAGGATTCTTTCTGGTGTCATATCAGAGGCGCTGTCCTGCTTTGGTTCACCGCTTCGCGATGTCCGTGGGACATCCGTCCGGAGAATGCCCCATCCTGCGGTGCGGGTCGAGCAAAAGAATGGAGGCGCGCGGGCAGGAGAGGGTAGCGGGCAACGGGCGGCAATCCGACGCGGTCGGCGTTTCGGGGCGGAGGAGTTGATGAATGAACCCTGGGGATATATCGGTCCGACATCCGTCGAGTTCCTTGCTTCTCGAATGAGGCTTGTTACAATCGCCCTGTTGTTCAAACCGAGAATCTCAAGCGTGCAGGGCGCCGCGAAGAAAAACCTTGGTGTTCAAATCAGATGGAAAAGCCCGGAAACGACACTGCTTATGAAGTCAACGCATCGGGAAACTTTTGCGCCGACATATAGCGTAGGGCAAGCTTCCAGCCTGCCTCCTTTTGGAAGTCTTGAAACTCCCTTACGGGCAGGCAAGATGCCGGCCCTACCTTTGAACGAATCGTTCCTGGAAAACGATTCGCTTTGGCGGAACATGGCCGTGCTGGTCATGTTCGCCTTCACTGTGGCCCAACCGACGGCATGCGGAGCAGAGGCGGCGAACAATGTCGCCCTCTGGGACACCGCTTCGCCATTCGCTGACACATTTGATCCGTCGAACCGAACAGGTTGGAAGGCGGTTCCAACCAATCTCCTGTCATTGGAAGCCGATCCGGCCAAGGCCGCTTCGGATCCGGGATACTACGGCCGAGAATACTCGTTCAAGGGAGATGCGGTTGTGGAGAATCACAGCCTTGCCGCGGTGTTCTGGTCTGCCAAAGGGCGAATGGTCATTTACGCGAAGGCCGCTGAGGCTTCGACAGGGCCTGCTGCTTCGGCGACCTCAACGCTCGGCAGAAAGCTCCTGGAATTTGCCCCGCTTCAATCGAAAAGCCAGCCTGTGAACATCAGTCGCTGCGAGATCCTGCGGCACGCCGGTGACGAAGTGGCCTTGGAGGCCTTTTTTGCTGCCAAAGGATCTGAGGCGCTGTCGGCTCGCTTCACGTTTGGCCGGACCGAAATCATAGAGATCAAGCCCGGAGAGAAATTGAAGGGAATCAGATTGATCGGCCCGATCGAGTATGGAGTGGTGCCTGCATTTGTCGGCGATGATCTCATTGTCAACGCCGCCCAGCATCCGTCTTCGAAGACACTCTGCCTTCCGTCCGAGAATTGTTTCGTGGGGCTATTGCCTGGCGAAGCCAACATGTTCGTCATGACTTGGCCGAAGGGCAAGCAACAGATAGGGCTCGGTTTGGGCGGCGAACCACAAGGGAAGCGCCTCATCGAGTCCATCGACTTCGAGCCTGACGGGCAAAGCTTTTTCTTCGCTCCGCTGGGAGCGCCCGGCATCTGGCATCGAGAAGAATTGAAGCCGACATACCTGGAGAAGGATGTGGCGATCCAATGGAAGCGTCCATTTCCGGCAAGGTGGCAGACCCAATTGTCCGAAGCCGGAGTGAAGACGACGTTTGCCTTTAGAGAATCCAAAGGGCAGGTCTGGCGTGGCGTGCCCGGTTCGTATGTTTATCCCGTCTGGTTCAACGGGGACACCGCGTTTTATCACTTGAGCAAGAAGGTGCCGCCCAAGGGCGAGTCGCTCGTCTATTTTCTGGAAGGGCAGGGGACCCCTCTCTCGGTCTCGACACCGGTCGATATCCTCAAGGCGACGCTCGGCAGGCCGATGAGCGAATCGATCCTCGACATTGCGGGCCGCAAGTTGCGCACGCATCATCCCCGCAGCGGCGTGGGAGTGCATCGCGCCTGCACGTGCGGATATACCGAAGCGATCCAAGCCGTGTTCGAGGCCGGCCAAGAGACCGCAAAGAAGGATTATGTGGCGGGGGCATTGGACGACATGATCTTCTTTGTCCGGCGGCACCTGGAAAGAATTGACGAGTACAGGCAGTTTGCCGGGGACATGACCAAGTTCCTGCAGTCTCAAGGAAGCTCCGCGACCGAGCTGAAGCCGTTGCTTGAGGGCTTGGAGCAGATCGTTCGTCAGATTCCACAGGAGTGCGAGGTGCAGAAAGAAAACATGAAATCGCTGGAACATGCCGGTGAATTGGCGCGGCAAACGATCGCCCTGACTTCTCGAAAAAGTCCGAACAACCTGAAAGCGTACATGGAACTGCTCAAAGCTTGGAGAGCCATGGGCGGCGCTCAAGATTATGTGGTGGCTCAGTGCCACGCGGTCACGCGGAAATTTTTTCAGGAGGCCGGTTACGCCGCTCTGAACCAAGCCAAGGCTGTCGAAGTCGCCGAGGAAATCCGGCGGCGATGCAGGCAGTGTCTGAGAAATCCTGACGGCTATGAGATTTGGGCGGACTATTGAGGAGAATCCGTTTGGATTGTCGCTGTTGATTGCACGATGAATTCAACTTTTCTTGTCGCACTTTCCGTATCCGCAGCCTTGGCCCTCTGCACAGGTTGTGAACGCCAGATTTCCGACGCCACCACGAAGCCATCGGAAGCAGTCAAGGCCTCGCCCACCGCCAGCCCCCAAGAGCATACCGGGCAGAAGCCTGCGGACACAAATGCCATGGCGATGGTTCAACTTCCGGGAGGCCGGTTCGTGATGGGAGACAAGGAGGAGGTCGATGCCGAGCCGCACGAGGTTGTTATCAGTTCATTTTACATCGATAAACATCTCGTCACCCAAGAGCAGTTTCAGAAAATCATGGGCACGAATCCCTCCCGATGGAAAGGAGACAAGAATCCTGTCGAACAGGTCCGGTGGTCCGACGCGGTGAGATTCTGCAACGAGCGTTCCCGGTTGGAAGGCCTTCGACCTTGCTATGAGACCAATACCTGGCAGTGCAATTTCGAAGCCAATGGCTACCGACTGCCTACGGAAGCGGAATGGGAGTATGCCTGCCGAGCTGGAACAACTACGGCCTATTCCTTTGGCGAGAGCGCCGCCAAACTCGGCGACTTCGCGTGGTTCGAAAAAAACTCGGGCGGACATCCTCGGCCCGTCGGCCAGAAGCAGCCGAATCCATGGGGACTTTACGACATGCACGGCAACGTCTGGGAGTGGTGCAATGACTTTTACAAGGTGGACTATTACCAAGAATCTCCCCGCGAAAATCCTCGAGGCCCAGCCGCAGGCACGACCAAAGTCCTTCGCGGCGGCGCCTGGAGATTCAGTGCCGAGAATTGCCGCTCAGGCTATCGCTATAACGAGAATCCCGGATACGCCGATGTTTGCTTCGGCTACGATATCTACGGCTTTCGCTGCGTGCGGAAGGCTTCGAGCGGGGACTTGTCGTCTGCCATTTCGCAGCATTTCATTTCTGGGATTTTCCAAAACAGACGAAAGTCGGCGTTCTGAAAGGCCACCGGCAACCCGTCCGGGAACTCGGCTTCAATCCCGATGCTGACAGCCTCGCATCCGTTTCCTTCGACGAGGTGCGCGTATGGCAGGTAGAGCAGACCGGGCAGTGACTGACACTCATTCGGTCCACTTTTTCGTCGCTTTCTCCCGGCCGATTCCGCATTGATAGGAGGAGACATGGACGGCTAACACGCAACGACCTGGCGCGCCATGAAAGCCGAAAGACCTGAAACGATTGAGCCTAATTCTGTTTCTGAACTGGAGCGGGGGGAGGCCTCCCTACACCTTGCAACGAGCCACGGATTTGGGCCGAGGCGATTGGGTTGATCTTGTGAAAAACGCCGCGCGGCCAGCCGGCCATGCAGCCAATCCAAATCGTAGAAACCAAACCAAAAGTGGGCCTTCGGCGCCTCTCAGCTTTCTTGGACTGGATGCGATCCGTGACGGCTTGCGCCTGGATCTGGTCCACTTGGACGAGCGCCAACGGCGCGTACCCCTCCACGAACGTATTCGTGCGAGTGAACCGCGACGGTTCGGTCGATTCGACATTCAAGCCCGCACCATTTACTTCCTCCATCGCCATCCTTCAGCACCTGCCCGACGGAAGGGTCTTTGTGGCGGATTTCCCAGGGGGATGCAACAACGACGCCGATGGCACGGCCCACCTGTACAACCAGGCAACTTTGCTGACCGCCACAGGTTCGGTGGATCGCCAATTCACCCGTGTGCCGATTGCCAATCGCGAATGCGGCAAATTCATTTCGTCCGTGGCGCTCGCGTCCGATGGCAAACTGCTGGTCGCCGGCCAGTTCGCCACTCCAGGAACCAATCTTATCCAGCTCAACGCCGACGGCACACTCGACAAGATTTTCAACGCGCACCTGTCCAGAGCCGAGCGCGAGTCGGTCAGCGCCGTCGCCGTGCAATCCGATGGCTGCATCGTCATCGCTAATCCTTTGGGCGCCGTCACCAGCCAAGTTGGCCACTGGGATGTCGATCCCGCCTTCACCAAGGTCACTGTAGGTGACTTGGTCAATGACATAGGACATTCAGCAGGCTGCGCCTGGGGTGATTACGACAACGACGGATTTCTGGATCTCTTTGTTGCCAAGGGAGCGCATACCAGCGAGAACGATGCTCTCTACCGGAACAGCGGCAACAGCAATAACTGGATCAGGGTTAAATTAGTCGGAACCGTTTCGAACCGCTTGGCGATTGGCGCAAAAGTTCGTGTCCGGGCGACAATCGCCGGGAAAACCTTCTGGCAGTTGCGCCAAGTCACTTCGGGAGCCGGCTATGGCGGCGGCGAGCTTGAATCCTATTTTGGGCTTGGGAACGCGACCCGCATTGAGACGGTCCGTATGGAGTGGCCGTCGGGAACCGTTCAGGAGTTCCACGACCTGCCGACGAAACAGATTTTGACTGTGGCCGAGCCGCCGAGGTTGCTGGTCCAAACCTCGGGTGGCGCCAGGTCATTCTCTCTGAAAGGCGGCCGCGGCTTTGAGTATCAGATTGAAGCGTCAACCAATCTGATGGCATGGTCACCCATCGCTGCGCTGACCATCACTAATCTCAACGGCACGGCTCAGATCATCGACACAAACGCACCTGATTCCGGGAGGTGCTGCTGGGAATCGGGGACGGCAAATTCCAACCGTCGGTAGGCTACCACTTGGACAATATTTCTCACGTCGCAGTGGCCGATTTCACCGGTGACGGCACACCGGATCTGGTCACGATCGACGATGCGAGCTTAATGTTTTCAGTGGTCACGGTGTGGATCAATGGCTGCAGTTCTGGCCCCAACATCCGGATCAGCCGGAGTGGCGATGAGCTGACTGTTTCCTGGCCGTTCCCATCTGAGGGATACATCCTCGAAAAATCCGAGAACCTCAATCCGACAAGCTGGAAGCCAGTTGACCCGCCGCCGACCAACAGAGACTTGCGATGGGAATTCACCGCGCCAAGCACTCAAAGTCAGGGCTACTTCCGATTGCGAAAACCGTAAGTCAAACAAACAACCAGTTCGTTAACCTGGGAAAAGAGTTCAACCTCAGAGAACGCAGAAAAGGGAAAACCGTTCGCGCCGTGGGTGAGAAAGCCTGCCTCCTCGACTCATTCGCTCCGCGATCTTTGCGCTCCCGGCGGCTAATAGCCGCGCCCCGAAAACATGGCCCAAGTAAATGATCTGGAACACCCGCAGATCTGAGAATATGCAGACTAAACGCCACACCCGTTTCATGAACCTTCGACCATCGATTGGAGGGCCGACGTCCTCGGAGGCCGAAAACGGTGCAACTACTGGGATGCATGTCCTTTGGACTCGGAGGACCTCGTCCCTCCATGCGATGAGTGGTTCATGGTCCGTGCGCAGTTCATTCCGGAACACGAGGCTTTCCATGAACCGACAGTTCGTAGCCGCCGAGGTAACGAGGCGGAAAATGTGGTTAAAACCAAAATCCGCCTCCTTACGTCGGCGGCTACAGTTCAAGGTCCCAATGCGCGCCAAATTTGGCGTGGAGGCTTTCCATGAACCGCCGTCCCGGAACGTGGGCGAGCTCGCGCGCAGCACGTGCTACTCGCCAAAAGCTGTCTGACTTCCCAAAGCCTCGGAATGGCCGACGCGCTGCAGGTGAGGGCTTTCGCGCTCCGTTTACCAATGGAACAAGGGACACCACTTTTCGCACCGCGCGAAGCCCGTTTCGAACGACACCACCGAGAACCACGGTCGTCCGAGCCCTCGCGCTGCAAGCAGACGGCAAGATTCTCATCGGCGGAATCTTTTCGACGATCAATGGGATCAAGCGGGACCAAGTGGCACGGCTGCATCGCGACGGTTCGCTCGATACGAACTTTGCCGCTTCGGCCCACATCGATCCCTCCGGGCAACCCCCGTCTTACACGCATGGGGTCAAAGCGATCGTGGTTCGGCCGGATGGAAAAATCGTCATTGGCGGATTCTTCGACTCCGTCAATGGAGTGGCCCGCCGCTCGCTCGCTCGGCTGAATTCGGACGGCACTCTCGACCTGAGTTTCGACGTGGGGGACGGAGTGATGCTGAACGGGAGCAAGCTGATGGGCGACATCGACACGTTGGTGCTCCAGTCGAATGGAAAACTCCTCTTTCGAGGTTACACGACGAATGGTTACGGGATCAGCCCCATTCTGGCCCGCCTCAATGCGGACGGCAGTGTGGATCCGAGCTTTCAGCCCCGGGGTTACTCTCGCGTGCTCCAACAGCCGGACGGCAAGCTGCTCTTGGACGACGGTTGCTTGACACGGCTCAACGCGGACGGCTCCGTCGATGCCTCATTTCTACCGTGCCCTGGCCGAGCCATCGGAAGCGAAGGAATTACGCCTTTGGCCGTGCGATCCGACGGAATGATCCTCGGACAAACCTGGAAATTCACTCCTCCGAGCCATTCGTCGGTGCCCGGGCTGATTTGGCTGAATCCGGACGGGTCGCTCAATCGAAGTCTTTATTACCGTGGGTCCATCTTTGGTGCGGATAGTTCGGTGTCTGCCGCGGCTTTTGTAAGCGACGGCAGCGCTCTCGTGGCCGGGTCTTTTACGCAGCTTAACAATGCTCCGAGAGGTGGGCTGGTCCGGCTTTTCCCAGGCGGCAACCCGCCCGCGATCCAATTCGCTGCCGATCGCATTCGAGTCCGCGAAGACGGGAGGTCAGTCACGCTCACTGTGCAGCGGATCGGCGAGACGAGGGTGGCGGCAGACGTGGACTATGCCACGATCGATGGTTCCGGGCTTGCAGGCCAAGAGTTCCACGCCCAACGCGGGACGATCCACTTCGCGCCGTTGGAAACATCCAAAACCATCACCATTCCAATCCTGGACAATCCGCTGGTCAACGCGAACAAGGACTTCGAAATCCTATTGAGCCGGCCCACCCCGGGAGTGTTGCTCGGGCTGGGACCCAGCGTGAGCAAGATTACCATCGCCGACGATGAGCATCCCGGCAGCGTCGATCCGCACTTCAATCCATCTTTGAATTTTGAAACGAACTACGAGGGAGGCGTCACAGATCCGGTGCTGCTGTTGCAGGCGGACGGCAAAGTGATCGTCGGTGGCGGTCTTCTGGCGACCAATCCGATCACCAGACAAGCCACCAGCGTCGTCCGACTGAACGCCGACGGGTCGTTGGACAACACGTTTAGTTTGGTCGTGCCATACTCGACGAGGCTTGGATGGGGTGGCGAACTGATCTCGGAGCGAGCGGTCTATGCCTTGGCCGCGCAATCGGACGGCAGGATCCTCCTTGGAGGCGTCGAAGCGCTGGCCGTGAACGGCCAAGCGCGGCGCAACGTGGCGCGCGTTCACCCGGATGGCACCCTCGACCCGGAGTTCAACGCGGATATCGGAACCACCAACGCTATCGTGCGAAAGATCGCGCCGCAGCTCGACGGTAGAATTCTCGTCGTCGCGGAGTTTCCGAATTTGACGAACGGCGTTCGCCTCCCAGCTCTCACTCGACTTCTCTCGAACAGCCAATTGGACCAAGGCTTTCGTCCGGGCGAGATCGCCGGAGCCGTTTGGACGACGGAGATCAATTCCATCCTCCCGCAACCGGACGGAAAAATCCTCATCGCGGGTGACTTCACCTCCGTCGGGGGCCAGAGACGGAACGCCATCGCCCGCCTCAATTCCGATGGCTCGCTGGACACGGGCTTCGTGGCCAATCTTGCCGCTAACGGAAAAGTATCCTCGATGGCCCTGCAAGCGGATGAGAAGATTATCGTGACTGGCGACTTCAATTCAGTGCCCGGCGGAATCGCGCGCCTCAATCCCAATGGATCGCTCGACCGAAGTCTGAAGGATTTCATCGCAGGCGGACTCGGAGCGAATGATCTGTCTCATCCACCGATCGCGGTCCTTCAACGGGATGGTAAAATTCTTCTGGCGGGGAGTTTTTTCACCGCTGGCAATGGAGGCAGTATTCAATCGCGCCAAGGTGTGGCTCGCGTCAATTCCAACGGCACCTTGGATACGAGTTTCGCCGCGGGGGGAGGTTTCTATTTGGGTGAGGTGTGCTGCGAGCTGGCCCAAGGGCCCATCTCCTCCGTTTTGGCCCTCCCCGATGGAAGCCTGATTGTCGGTGGAGGCTTCACAAGCTTCGACGGAGTGCCGAGACGGGGTCTGGCGCGATTGCGTGGCGACCCCCCTCCGCGATTCGTCAGCATCGTTCCGGCTTCACCGCTCGTTTCCCAAATGAGCTTGAACTGCCTTCCAGGCCGAACCTACGCCATCGAAGCGTCAGCGGATTTGCAGTCCTGGATGCCCGTGCGAACGAACACAGCCTCAAGCTACCTGCTGAATATCGAAGTCATCGAAGAGAGGAGCTCGCTTCATCGTTTCTACCGCGCCGTATCCCGCTGAATCGAAACGATCGTTGGGCGGCCGATCCGACTTCATGAAGGCTGGAACACTAACCAGGTTTTGCCGACGAAGCTGCCCGGCAGTCATCTTGCCCTGAACCATTTCCTGAAGGTCTCGTCGCTGAAGATTCGGCTGGCGAGCATTTGATAACCTTCCGTCAACGGATGGCTGGCGTCCGCATAGAGCACGCTGGGAAGCGTCTCCGGCACAAGGCAAGCCACCTCATTTTGCGTGAGCCAATCCGTTATCTCGCCACGAATCCGCCGAAACGCAGGACGATTCTCCCCGGCCATGATGTGTTCATTGAACGGGCCGATGAGCACAAGCACGTCGTTTCCTCGCGACTGCAGCAATTTCACCAAGCGCTTGAAGGCGGCCGATTGGAGGGATGTTTCCGGTTCCACCCACTCGAAGCGGGTCGAACCCTCACCCGTCGCGGACCACGGCTTGTGGCGCGGGCTGCCGGGTCCGCGCTCAGGATCGCCCGCTGGCTCCGGTGGAATCGCGAACGTGATTTGCGCGAGCGGATTTTTGTAGGCGTTCGGATAACGAGCCGGATCGCCGCCGTCTTGCGCGAGAGTCCAGTTCAAGATGCTCTTCTGGTCGAAGTAGGCGATTTGTAAGTGCGTCGCCCATTCCGCGAATGTGAAGTGCCGCTCGACGACCGCGCCCAAGCGTTGGTTCAAGTCGGCCCTATAGCACGGGATGCGCGGGTAAAACTGCGGCACGAGATCCGCGTGATTGAATCGTTCCTCCTTCTCCGTGTGCAGATCTGCCTTCGGACTCGTCATCCAAAGCACGTTGCAGTGCAACATTACTTTCCGATGGCGAAGCGGACCACCGTAGTAGCGGATCAGACCTTCGAGCGCGAGCGGAAACAAGCCATTCACGCCGCCGTTTACAAACTTTCCGGAGCGGCCGGACTGGTCGTTGAGGAAATGCGACAGCGTGCCGTCGGGCCGGACGTATTCACCCCATACGACCGAATCTCCGAGCAAAACAACATTGGTTGGATCCATCTGTTCCAAACGCCGCTCGTAAAGCCAATAGTCCTTGCTGAGAGGGTAGGGGATGCGGTAATCGGCGCCAGTTTGAAACCGCTCCAGTCGCTTCCAAAGCGCGGGCGTGAGCAGCGCAACCGCCGCCAGGATGCCTAAAGCCAGGATCCAATGCCGGGCGCTGAGCCGCACCTCGTTCACGAACGGTGTATCGCGGATTTCGGTGGTTTTCGATGGGGCCATTTAGAATTGGAAATAGATGAACACTCCGCCGCCCGAGCTGCAGACACACAAATACAAAACCATGAATGCCGCCACGCCGACACGGACAAGACCGGTTTGAAGCAGGCCACGAAATCGCGACTCGTAGAAGCACTGGTACGACCAGATCAGCGCCACCAATCCCAGCATCAGCGCGGGAATCTGCGGATCATGCCAAGCGGCGGTGAAGATGCGTTGCACGATCAGAATCGCGTCGTTCAGCGAACCGGCGCGAAAGAAAATCCAAGTAAAGCTCACGAAAGCGAACACACCCAATTGTTTTACGGACTGCGGAACACAGGTGCGGTAAAACTCGGACCGTTCCAACTCTCGGGTGATCATGACACCCAGCGCATGGAGGCTGCCCCAGATGACGAAGGTCCACGCCGCCCCGTGCCAGATGCCGGAGATGAAGAAGGTCAGAAACAAATTCCGATAGGTTTTGAACACGCCGTGTTTGTTTCCACCGAGCGGAATATACACGTAATCCCGGAACCACGTGGACAGGCTGATGTGCCACCGCGCCCAGAAATCGCCCAACCCCGTGGCGAGGTACGGATTGTTGAAGTTCAAGATCAGATTAAAGCCCATGAGCTTAGCCACGCCGCGGGCCATGTCCGTGTAGCCGCTGAAATCAAAGAAGATCTGCCACCCAAACGCGACCGTCGCGAGGATTAGCGCCGGCGCCCCAAACGCTTTCGGATTGTCATACACTCGCTCGACGTAGAATGAAAAGTAGTTGGCCAGGGCCAATTTCTTGAACAAGCCGACCAGGAACAACGAGGCGCCATCGGTGAAGTTCTGGAGCCGGATCGCCGGGAATTGGCCAAACTGCGGGAGCAGATGCCTGGCGCGCTCGATCGGCCCGGCCATCAGTTGGGGGAAGAAACACACGAAAGTGGCGAAGCGCATGAAATTGCGCTCGCGATGCACGTTGCCGAGATAGAAGTCTATCGTGTAACTCAGGGACTGAAACGTGAAAAACGAAATCCCGACCGGCAGCA
Organism: Verrucomicrobiota bacterium; assembly: GCA_016209525.1. GTDB lineage: Bacteria > Verrucomicrobiota > Verrucomicrobiia > Limisphaerales > SIBE01 > VHCZ01. Next base: position 17,771 of record JACQWK010000685.1, on the reverse strand, counting down.
GATATTCGAATCCGAACGGCATGAGCGTGGCAGGATCGGACAATTTCAGCGGAACTTGAAGCCAGCCGAGGACGCCGTTGAGATTCTCCACGACGAAGCGGGCGTATTTGAAAAAAAGCAGGAGAGCGAGGTTGTTCACCAGGCTGATCAGCAGCCAGATTCGGCGGCTGCTCCAGAGCGCCCCTAGCGCCATCAGCAGCACGAGCAAACCCAGCGCGGCCATCGTAGGCCGCAACGTGTGTGGCCCGGCTAGCGCCAGGCCCAGGCTTCCAAGGGTGGCCAAGCCCGCTCCGACAAACGCGGTCTTCAAAACCCGATCGTCGAATTCCAGGCGTGTCAGGCGCGCCAGCACGTCCACTTTTCGTCCCTCGCGAGGGCATCGATCCATCAGTGCGACGAGGGAAAAATCGAGCAAAGTGGAGTATAGAACCAGGAACAAGTAGTACGGATTCCACCAGCCATAGAAGAAGTAGGAGGCCAACGTCAACCAGGGAAGCCACAGCGAGGTCTTCCGCAGCGCGAAGAAGACCGGCAGCACGATTAAGAGAAAGATCAGAAACGGCCAGGTATGGAAAAGCATGGCGAGCGGGCCTCAGGGACGCTTACGGAAAATTCTCAAGCGCTGGAGCTCCTCCGGCGTCACGCTCCGCACGCAGCGAAAGCCGCAGTAATCGGTGAAAAAACAGGCGTCGGTGTCGCCGGTCCGCTCAGCCTGCCGGAACGTGGCGCGGCACATCTCAGCGCTCGCTTTCCAAGACCCTCCCCGCAGGACGCGTTTGACATCTTTGCCGGAACTGCGCGGCCCGCGTGGATTGTCCGTCGGACCCTCTTTGTAGTAAGTCGGACTATAGACGTCTTCGCACCACTCCGAAACGTTTCCGTAAAGATCGAAGATTCCCCAACGGTTGGGCCTCTTTTCTCCGACAGCGTGAGTCTTCTCAGCCGCATTGTCGGCGAACCACGCGTGCTGGCGAAGCTTGTCGGCCGAGCCGAAATCGTAACGCTCATCGCCTCCCGTGCGGCAGGCGTACTCCCATTCCGCTTCCGTTGGCAGGCGATAACCGTTCGCGCCGTAGTCGCAATCCCAGTCGGCGGATTTTTCGTTGTAGCAGGGTTTCAGTCCTTCCAAGAGCGAGCGTTCGTTGCAGTACTGCTTGGCGTCGCGCCATCGGACCCGTTCCACCGGCTTTTTCGGGTGGTCCTGCCAGTGTGAGGGATTTGGCAGTTGTGCTTTGGCGAACATCTCGTGAGTGACTTCGAATTTGTCGATGAGGAACGCGCTGACCTTGACCCTGTGCGCCGGGGCTTCATCGGCGTTTCCCTCGTCACTGCCCATCTTGAACTCGCCACCTGGCAGATAAATCATCTCCACGCCCGACGATGTGACGGCATCTCTCAGCCCGGCCAATTCGGCGCTGGAATTGCCTGAAGAATCGGCCGCCTTCGACGCGTTTTGGGGATCCGATTCGGAATTCCCGCATGCCGTCAGAAATGCGACGAGAGCCAGTTCGCCAGCTACTCGAAGATTCATGAATCCTGTGCGCGGCATGTTACCAAACAGTTGTAAGTAACTCGACATGAAGCCGGCCCCTCACCCCAACCGGGAGCATCTTGACACTGCCACCATGCTGGGTAGGGACAGCGCGCCTGCGCTGCCAGCGCCGCGATCCGCCGCACGCTTGGCCAGGGCGGAAGGGCAGGGGAGGGGTCACTGCTCACTTTTGAGCGTATCATTATTACTGCGTGCTCCCGCCGGTTCGATGGAGGCGGAACCACGCCGATTCCTTATTGCTGCATCCGTTTGACGTCAGCATCGTAAAATCTGAGTCCGTCGCTTGATTGAAATCCAGAATGCCTTCCCGTTCCGCCGAAACAGCGCAAAGGTTCCATCCCGCCGCATGCACGCCCACAATTTCGCATGCGGCTTGGAAAGTGCCCGGCTTGCTCAGGTCGCCTTTACCGTCCGGCCCGCGGCTGATGGAGAGAAACCGGCTGTCGGGCGACCAATCCACGTGGTAAATCTTGTTTTTCTCATCCTTGATTCGGACACGCCTCGGCCCCACGGATGGTTGGTCCGAATCGAGGTCTATCGGGGCAGTCGCGATTTCGTGGTCTCCCGGTCCCCAGGCGATCTGCTTGCCGTCGGGGCTGAAACACGGACGGCAGCCTGGAATCTTCAGGTTGATGATCCTATCGCCGCGCGCTTCGATCAGCATCATGCCGTGGCTGACACCCATCCCGGCATGCACGGTGGCCGCCACCCATTTGCCATTCGGAGCGAAACAAGGATTGTAGAGATGGTGCAAATTTACGCTGTTGGGATGCGCCTCGATCATTCCCGTGTCCAGATGATAAAAACTCATCCCTTTCGTGGAGTAATCGACGACGTTGAACCGGGGAAATTCCTGCGGAAGAAAGCCGATGATCTTGCCATCCGGACTCCAAAAGGGTTCGCGCGCACGGTCCGCCAGCTTTTTCCGATGCCGTCCGTCCGCCTCCATTACCCAGAGACTTCGAATTGTATCGCGTCCTTCGCCCTCATCGACGGAGAAGCAGATCTTCGTTCCATCGGGCGACACTTGCGGGTAATGCTCGTGCACGGCGGGAGTGCCGGTGATGTTCACGGGATCGGTTCCATCCGCGTTCATCACGAAAATCTCCCAATTGTCGCTGGTGTAAGTCTCGTATGCGATCTTAAAGGGCAAGCGGCTCAATTGCTCACGGAACGGGGCCTGTGCGTCGGCCGCCGTCGTCAATGCAGCAAACAAGCAGATGCCGAGGAGCGCCGCAACCAACCGCCTCGCGCAGAGAAACCCGATGAAATTCCTGAGTCCGTATTGGATTGTCATGGATTCATGCTAATTGCCGGTCTCAACCCGCTCAACACCAAATGAAACAGGACCTCAAGATTGAGCGGGCCGAATTCATCCCGGATGAAACCGACCAAGAGTCACCTGGTTCTCTCTTGCGGGCATCGACTATTCGCACAATATTAGTTAGCTTTCGTGTGGATTGCTCTGAACGTCCATAAGATATCAATTATGCATGCCTCCCCTAACTCGCAGCCAATCGATCCGACTTGAGGTATGGACGCAACGGTTCGGGCACGATCACGCTGCCGTCGGATTGTTGATAGGTTTCGATCAAAGCGACGAATAGCCTCGCCAGCGCCGTGCCGCTCCCATTGAGAATGTGAGGATACCGATTGTCTCCAGCCTCGGACTTGTACCGAAGGTTCATTCGGCGAGCTTGGAAATCTTCGCAGTTCGAGCAACTGGAGACTTCCAGGTAAGCCTTTTGTCCCGGCGCCCAAACTTCGATGTCGTAGGTCTTGGCGCTAGTGAAGCCCAGGTCCGCCGTGCAAAGCTGAATCACTCGGTAATGCAATCCGAGTTTCTGGAGCACCGCTTCAGCGTGGCCAACCATTTTCTCCAATTCATCATAACCATGGGCAGGATTGACGACTCGGATCAACTCGACCTTGTCGAATTGATGAACCCGGATCATGCCACGCGTGCCAACCCCGGCCGCGCCCGCTTCCGCGCGAAAGCAAGGACTGTAAGCGCAATAATTGATGGGCAAATCAGCCTCTTTAAGGATTTCTTCGCGGTGAATATTCGCCACCGGCGTCTCGGCCGTCGGAATGAGATAAAGCTTGCCCAGCGTGGTTTTGTCTTCTCCTTCCTGGACGGCGTAAGCCTGATCGATCGCTTTGGGAAACTGGCCCGTGCCTACCATGCATTCACTTTTGACCATGAACGGCGGCGAGACTTCGACATAGCCGTGCGAGGTAGAGTGCAAATCGAGAAGAAATTGAATCAAGGCGCGTTCCAGACGCGCTCCCAAGTTGGTGTAAAGGAGAAATCCGCTTCCGGTCAACTTGGTGCCGCGGGCGAAATCGACCAACTTGAGTTGCTCGCACATCTCGACATGGGTCTTAGGCCGAAATCCAAATTGGGGCTGGCTTCCCCAGGAACGGACCACCGGGTTGTCAGCCGCGCTCTGGCCGAGAGGGACGCTCGAATGCGGAATATTCGGGAGGCGCAGGAGCACTTCATCACGGGACTGTTCGGCGGCGGCCACCGCCCGATCCAGCTCAACAATTCGCTCCCCGATGGCTCGCGTTTCAGTCTTCTTAACCTCGGCTTCAGCCAGCTTCTTCTGCGCCATCATCGCACCGATCTCCTTGGACACCTTATTGCGCAGGGCCTTCAACGCTTCAACCTCGCCGAGCAAGTTCCGGCGCTTTTCGTCCAGAGAAAGGACTTCGTCGATTTTTCTCTCGTCCCCTCCTCCGCGCGTGAGCAGGCGTTCACGGACGAAATCCGGGCGTTCGCGAATCAGCTTAATGTCAAGCATCGCGGCATTATAGAAACGCACTTCTTCGGAGCAAGGAGTAAGACCCGATCTGCCCAGCCGGATGCAACTCGACGCTGCAGCGCAGCGCGACGAAGCCGAAACCAAATCCGGTGGGGCGAGACTCCGTCGAGCCCTGGAATTCGTTCGCGCAAGAAAGTCAGGGCTCGACAGGAGTCTCGCCGCACCGAGGGCTTAGACACACCCGTGAAAAACGCTTGCTTCAGCCTGGCGAAGTAAAGAATCCTTGCCGCAGACAAACACTGACTCACATGAATGCAGATAACCGTCTGAGCGAACTGAATCTTGAACTTCCTCCGGCGCCCAAACCGGTCGGCGTGTATAAGCCGTTAGTGATCGTCGGCAACTTGGCTTATGTCTCCGGCCACGGCCCATTGAAAGCGGACAAATCGATGATCAAGGGCCGAGTCGGTCATGATCTGGATCAGCAGGGCGGAAAGCTTGCCGCGCGCCAGGTGGGACTCGCCATCCTCGCCACATTGCGAGAACACCTCGGGAGCTTGAACCGTGTCAAACGCGTCATCAAGGTCCTTGGCATGGTGAATTCCACGGAGAGTTTCCAGGAACATCCGGCGGTCATCAACGGTTGCAGTGAGCTCTTCGCCGAGGTTTTCGGAAGTGACAACGGGGTCGGCGCGCGCAGTGCCGTGGGTATGGGCTCGCTGCCCGGCAACATCGCCGTTGAAATCGAAGCCATCTTTGAACTGACATAGCCGCCCTTCCGCATCGCATTTCACGTTTTACGTTTTACGTTTTACGCATGCCCGACCCCGATCCATCCTGGTACGTCGTTCACAACATCAAGGAGGTCCCCTCCCCTGCCCTGCTCGTTTATCCGGACCGCATTGACGAAAACATCCGGCGCATGATCCAAATCGCCGGCGGCGTCGAGCGGCTCCGGCCTCACATGAAGACGCATAAGCTGGCTGAGGTGATCCGAATGCAGTTGGCGCTTGGTATCACAAAATTCAAATGCGCCACGATCGCCGAAGTCGAGATGGTGGCCGGATGCGGCGCGCCGGACGTGCTGCTCGCCTACCAGCCGGTCGGCCCAAATATCCTCCGTTCGGTCCAATTGGCCCGATCATTCCCACACACGAAATTTTCCGCCGTTGCCGATGACTTCGACACGACCCGCGCGCTGTCCAAAGCATTCTCTTTGGCTGGCATCAAACTGAATTTGTTGCTGGACATCGACTGCGGCATGCACCGAACCGGCGTTTCGCCCGGCCCGGCGGCGCTGGAGCTCTATCGTTTGATTGCCGGTGCGCCGGGCCTCGAAGCCGGAGGCTTGCACGCCTACGATGGCCACATCCATAACAGCGATCTGAAAGAACGCATGGCTGCCTGCGACGCCGAATTCACACCGGTCATTGAATTGCAGAAGGCGTTGGAGAAAAACGGCCTGACCGTTCCAATCATCGTCGCAGGCGGGACTCCGACATTTCCCATACACGCCCGGCGGCCGAACGTTCAGTGCAGTCCCGGCACCTGCGTCCTTTGGGACTTCGGCTACGCGAACAAACTTCCGGATCTCGAGTTTCTTCCGGCGGCGCTCGTTTTGACCCGGGTGATCAGCAAACCGGCGAACCATCGTCTCTGCTTGGACCTCGGACACAAGGCGATCGCCTCCGAGAATCCTCACCCTCGCGTTCAATTTTACGGCCTGGCCGAGGCGAATCCTGTCGTTCACAGTGAGGAACATCTCGTCATTGAAACGCCCTGGGCTGAGAAATTCACTGTCGGTGATTGTCTTTACGGCGTGCCGCGCCACATCTGCCCGACGGCCGCACTCCATGCTGAGGCGGTGGCGGTCGAGCAAGGCTGCGCGACGGAGCGCTGGAAAATTACGGCGCGCAACCGAACGCTGACAATTTAGCGCCGGTGTTCTTGTCATAGCGCAGACTTGCAGTCTGCCGTATCGCCGATTCATGCTCGCGCTAGCCCACAATACCAGCCTGCTCCTTTTCGCCTTGTTCGCGATCGTGGCGCTCGTGGTCCTCATCGCGCACTTCAAGCTAAACGCATTCGTGGCGCTCATTCTGGCATCGCTTTTCGTGGGTTTGGTTTCGGGAATGAAACTGCCGGAGATCGGCCGGAGCTTCGGCGAAGGCGTAGGCGCCGTGTTGAGCTCGGTGGCCATCGTTGTCGGATTGGGGACGATTTTGGGGAAGCTCCTCGCCGAGTCGGGCGGAGCCGAAGTCATCGCGCAGGCGCTGATCGGCGTTCTCGGCGAAAAACGGCTCCACTGGGCCGTCATGGTCATTGCGTTCATCGCTGGAATCCCTGTGTGGTTTACTGTCGGCCTGGTCCTTCTCATTCCGATCGTATTTACATTGGCGAAAGAAACCGGGACTCCCCTTCTGCGCTTAGGCATCCCTTTGGTCGCGGGGCTTTCGGTTGCGCATGGATTGGTGCCGCCGCATCCCGGTCCAATGGCCGCGATCGAATTGTTCAAAGCCGACGCGGGCAGAACAATCCTCTACTCGCTGTTGGTCGGTTTCCCAACGGCCGTGATCGCCGGACCGATCTTTGGAAAATATGCCGCGCGCCGGATTCACGTTGAACTGGGTGGAATCGGCGCCCAATTGTCGAAGCGGTCGGCCGCTCGAACGGCGCCGGGCTTTAGTCTCACGATTCTTACGATCCTCTTGCCAATACTCCTGATGATGTTCGCCACCGTCGTGCAAGTCGCCGTTCCCCCAACGGATGCGACGCTGAAGTCAAATCTTCTTCGCGAATGGAGCGGCTTCCTGGGAAGTCCCACGGTGGCGATGCTGGCAGGCGTTTTGTTCTGCTACTATTCCTTTGGCCTGGCGCGAGGCTTCGACAAACAGCAGATTTCGAAATTCAGCGAGGAATGCTTGGGGCCGGTCGCACTGGTCCTGCTGGTGGTCGGTGCCGGTGGTGGATTTAGCAAAGTGCTCGTCGCGAGCGGCGTGAGCCAAGCCATGGCCGACCTCATCCGTGGTACGAACATCTCCCCCATTTGCTTCGGCTGGTTCGTTGCGGCGTTGATCCGCATCGCAACGGGTTCGGCGACAGTCGCGATTACCACTGCGGCCGGGATCGTGGCGCCGATTGCCGCGACGGTGCCCGGAACAAATTCCGAACTGGTGATCATCGCGATGGGAGCCGGGTCGGCGATACTGTCGCACCTCAACGATGGCGGTTTTTGGTTCGTAAAGGAGTACCTCAACATGAGCGTCGCCCAGACCTTGAAGTCATGGACCGTCATGGAGACGATTATCTCTATTGTGGCCCTGGTTTTCGTCTTGCTGCTCGATGCTCTGCTTTAGGAGACTTTTTAGCTCAGCCGACAGGAATGATAGCATCATCTAACGCAACAGCGACACAGCAATCCCAAGTTGTCCGTTCGCCGAGGCGGTTGGACACGGCGCGCCAGCGTTTGGACTGCGCGCGATTTATCGCCGCTTTCCCACGTTGGCCTAGCAACAGGTCGCTTCGTGGTTGGAGCCGAGTGTCCTCGACCAAAGCGGCGATAAAGCGCTCGCACATTGGGAACCAACTTTCAAAACATTCTCTAAATCTCGAAATATGTTGATTTTTGACGCTCATCTCGACCTCGCCATGAACGCGCTGGAGTGGAATCGCGACCTCAGGCGACCCATCGACGAAATTCGCCAGCGCGAAAGCGGACTCGAGGACAAACCGGACCGCGGAAGAGGGACGGTCTGCTTTCTGGAAATGCGCCGCGGCGGCGTTGGACTTTGCGTGGCGACGCAGATTGCGCGCTACGTCAAGCCAGGCAATCCACTTCCGGGCTGGCACAGTCCGGAACAAGCTTGGGCGCAGACGCAAGGCCAACTGGCTTGGTATCGAGCGATGGAACAAGCCGGACAAATGCTTCAAATCAAAGACCGAGCCGGTTTGGAGAAACACGCTCAACAATGGCAGCAACTCCCCTCCCCCACCCCGCCCATCGGGTACATCCTAAGCCTGGAAGGCGCCGATTCCATCGTGACACTGGCCCATCTTGAGCGTTCGTTCGAACAAGGCCTCCGGGCGCTGGGTCCTGCTCATTACGGACCGGGCACATACGCGCAAGGCACCGATGCCACAGGCGGCCTCGGCCCACGAGGCCGCGAGTTGCTCAAGGAAATGGAGCGGTTAGGCATCATTCTCGATGTGACGCACCTCTGCGACGATAGTTTTTGGGAAGCGCTCGACCATTTTCACGGGCCGCTTTGGGCCAGCCATTCCAATTGTCGTGCTTTGGTGCCACACAATCGCCAATTCACCGACGAGCAAATCAAAGTGCTCATCGAGCGAAGCGCCGTTATTGGAGGGGCGCTCGACGCCTGGATGATGGTGCCCGGATGGATCAAAAGAAAAACGACGCCTGAAGCGGTCGGCCTCAAGCTCGAGCGCATCGTCGATCATATCGATCATGTTTGCCAGCTCGCCGGAAACGCGCTTCACTCCGGCATTGGCTCAGATTTGGATGGCGGCTTTGGGCGCGAACAATCGCCGGCGGACTTAGACACCATCGCCGATCTCTCTCGAATCGCCGGTCTGTTGGAATCGCGCGGCTACAGCGCGGAAGATATCCGAAACATCATGCACGGAAACTTCCTCCGTTTCCTGCGAGACGTGTGGAGCTAATCCGTAACTGCATACCTGCGGCTAGGATTCCGCGTAGTAGGCGTCCACTTTGGCTGCGACGTCCCTGAAACCGATATCCACTTCGTAGATTTGCTTAAACTGCTCGATCGCCTCGCCTGGCTTGCCCATTTTCTCGAAAACACATCCCAACGCGTAAATGAGTTCCTTTTTCTCGTCATCGAACACGATTTTCTCCTTGATGGCGTTTTGGAAGGCGCGCGCGGCGAGATCGAACATGCGTCGCTTTTCAAAACATTGGCCGAGATAACTCATGGCGCTGATCCGCAGGTGCGGATTGTTCTGGGCCTTTTGAAATTCCTGAATCGCTTCGCTCAGTTTGCCGGCGTTGAAATAGGCCCGCCCAAGGTCAAAACGAACTTGAAGATCGGTCGGATACATTTCGGCCCGGCGCTGGCACTGAGCCAGGTAATAGGCCTCCTTCTCCGACCGCAGCCGCGCGAGATTTGATTGGTGTTCCGGATTGGCCGGGTCCAATGCGGCGATGGCCTGGTCCAACTTTTTCAGGTCCACTTCCACAATCGCTCGATCCAGTGACGGATCGGCGCCGCCCTCCACCGCCACAACTCGGTTGTAGTACTCCAAGGCGCGATCATAGTCCTTCTTCTCGGCAAACAGTTCGGCAATGGAGCGAATCAGTTTCAAATTGTAAGGCTCTTTTTCCAACCGAGCTTCGTAGTCGCGGATCAGCTCATCGGCGATGTCGGCGGCTTTGACTTGGCGCTTCTCCTGTTCCAGGGCGACCGCTTCGGATTCGTCCTTAAGGATATCCCGATACGAGCCTTCTCCTCCGGCGAGAGCGTCGTAGCCGCCGTCACGCATGGTCTTGCTTGCCGACGCGTTCTTGAGCGCTTGGGCGACCGTGCTGTCGGTCGGGTGAGCCCGCTGAAGTTCGGTGAGAATGGCTTCCGCGCGTTCGGCCTGGCCGGCGCGAACGAGCGCTTCGCCTAAACGCATGGCAAGGTCTTTGTCCTTGGGCGAGTTCTTCAAGGCGATCTCCAGCGAGAGCACGGCCGTGCGCGGAAAGTCGGCGGCCAAGGCGGCATCAGCGAGCAGCTTGTGCGCGAGAACGTTGTTGGGGTCGTTGTTCAGGATTTGTTCGGCCACCTGGATCGCTTCGAGCGGATTGTTCCGCAACAGGAGCTGGCCCTTGGCCAGCAACGGCGAGCTGCTGGCCGTGCCGAGCATTCGTTTGAAGAAGCTTGTGCCTCCTCCGGCCTTTCTGAGTTGCGCCGCGCGCAAGGCTTCGCGGCAATCGTAGAATGCCGGCTCAGTCTGCATGACCTGGTTCAACAGGGTGATTGCGTAGTCCAGGTTCTGCCGGTCAAGCGCCGCCCTGCCCTTCTCGTAGAGCTCGCGGCTGGCACGAGAAACTTCGCTGAAACTCTTTTCTGCCATAGCCCACGTGTATCGTCTCTCCAAAGCTTACTAGAATCCTACTAATCAGACAAACTCACTTCGCAAACGTTCTGATCCGCAGAACTTGGCGATCACCGGAGCGCATGCCCGCGGAACACGCCGATGACGCCGAGTTGGAGCGCGGACAGCCATGTCCGCGCGAAACGGAGTGAAACAATGCACGCTCGGAGTGACTGGATCAGCGCTCGGACTGGGAGAATCACAGTTTGCGCTTAAGTGCAGCGTCTTGAAGGGGAATCTGGTGTCTCTGAAACAGGCGCTTCGTGACTTACTTGGGCGACACCAGAATCCATGAAATTCTCCAACGGCGGCAGATGGAAGCCTGCCCAACTTTGGCAAACCGACTTTTAAATCACTATCTGTTGACAAGTTTCCTCGAACCAAAATGACCTTTGATGCGTTCAACTATTGAACGAACTCGAACGCATGAAATACCCGACCGATAGCCTTGCCGCCGACCAAGCATGAGCGATTCACTGCTATCGCCATTCGCTGCGTTGTTCGCCGTGACGGATGAACAAGCCATGTGGCGGGTCCAGATGCATGATGACGCCGAGGCGTTCGCCAAGCTGGTGCGGCGCTGGGAAGGACCCATCCAGCGGCTCTGCACAAGGATGACCGGCGACATCCATCGCGGACAAGACTTAGCCCAGGAAACGTTCGCCCGGGTGTTCGCCCGCCGGAAGGAATACGAACCGCGAGGCCGATTCTCGACCTTTCTCTGGCGAGTGGCGCTGAACCTCTGCTACGACGAGTTGCGCCGAGTCAAACGTCGCGGCGAAACTCCCCTCAACGGCTCGGAAGAGCCGATCAACGCAGACGGCGAGCTGAGAGCCGAAGAACTCACGCCAGACGCTCGGTTGGTGGAGGAGGAACAGGCAAGGCTAGTGCGTGACGCGTTGCTCCAGCTCCCGGAGGCGTATCGCATCGTCGTGATTCTGAGGCACTATGAAAACTTGAAATTTCGAGAGATTGCGGCCGTCCTGGAGATTCCAGAAGGAACCGTCAAATCAAGGATGGCGGAAGCCTTGACTCAGCTTGGCCGGATTTTGACTCCGGTGTTGTCGGGAAAGCAACCTTCCGCCGGACGAAATCCCCAAAGACGCATCGAGGAGAACTCGGCCCTATTAACGAGTTCAGAAGGCAGCAGACACCCCTCACCCGTCCTAGCGACACCCTCTCCCCTTCGGATGGAGAGAGGGATGGGGTGAGGGGCATGTGTCAAATCGAGTCAATTATGAACTGTTTAATATGAAGCATCCGACACGAGAAGAATGGATGTCCTTCCTTTACGATGAGCTTCCGAAAGCCGCAAAGACCGACTTCCAACGGCATCTCGACAGTTGTTCCGCGTGTCAGAAAAGCGTCGCGGAATGGGAGAGTGCAATGAGCGGCCTGGATGCTTGGAAGCTGCCCAATCGCTCGGCTTCGATTTCATGGGCTCAGCCCGCGTTCAAGTGGGCGATCGCCGCGGTGTTCGCTTTCGGGCTGGGTTATGGTATCGGGCGATTCTCGGTTCCAGCCGCAAATTTGGAAGCTTTGCGGGCTGGAATCGAAGAATCGCTCCGAACCTCCGTCCAGAACCGATTGGCGGCACAGATTGAACAAACTTTGGTCGATGATCTGAAGGCCTCCTGGGCGGCCGAAAAGCAACAACTGATCGACCGGATGGATGCTCTGGCGGCGCAAACTTTGACGGCATCCGCGGAGCAAACAGAAGAACTACTTTCAAATTATCGCGAAGCATTTCAGAGATTTGAAACAAGATTGACTCGACAGGCTGACGAGCTCGCGACGCTGCGAAGAGACACCGAAACGATGGCGGTCCTCGCGGAGTACGGCTTTCGTCTCAACGAACAACAACTCGTACGCTTGGCGAGCTTCAACACTCCTCCACGACGGGTCTCTGGAGGCTCCAGAACTCAAGATGAACCGTGAGCGCCTGTCTGAAAATCAACTTCCGGGTGGAACAGGCCACGGGCCAGTTGCGGCGGGCTACCAGCCCGCTGGGCATTTTGGCGGCAAGTTTCCGCCAAAAACGGACTGGTAGCCCGTTCCACCCATGCTTCAGAAAGGCCACAATTCAATAAAGGAACAAACAATATGAAACTACTCCCACAAACCCTCACTTCGTTCGCGTCGATGTTCGCCCTGGCAGGACAAACGGCCTTTGCTCAGGAGGCCTCCCCTGCCCTTCCCGCCGCGGCGGCAGCACCTGCGACAGCAGCCGTGCAACCCATACCCGCGGCGGAAGCTTATCGAGTGCCTCATGTCGTGGCCCTCGATCAGGCGGGTGCTCTGCCGGTGGAAAATGTTCAATGGGAACTCTTGGGCGGCCAAGCTAAACCACGCTCGTTGATCATTCGCTCCGGAGAGACCGATTCGAAGATGCTCTCGAACCTGGAAGAAGACCTGAACGTGATGTCGCGGATCTTCACGAAGGCTCTCAAGGAAAGCAACATTGAGGAAGATGCCATGATGGCCATGGGAATGAAGATTCGAGCGCTGAACCTGGCTGGCCAATCCTCGGTGCAAAATCTTTATCTCGATGGTTACGGCGCGCTGTTCACTCTCCACGTGCCGTTTCCGCTCCTGCCGCCGCCTGAGCCTTCGAAGGAAGATGCGACTGCGAAAGAATCCAAAGACACGGCTTGGGACGAAGCCCGGCGGGAGCTCTATGGTCCGAAAGAGACCGGTCCGGCTGTTGCCAGGCTTTTCGTGACCAAGGATAAAATCCGGGAAGCCTACGATGCGAAGAAAGTGTCGAGGCTGAAAGAGTCCCTCATCGACGCGCTCAAGAACGCGAGCAACATCCGCAATCTGAAGCCAGAGGAGTTCATCACGGTCGTGGTGATTGGGCGAGAAAGCGGACCGGTTGCGCTGGCGGTCAAGAAGGTTGAAGCAGGTCGCACCCCCCTGCGCCAGGTGAATGTCTTTGCCGCCCCCGGAGGAATCGTCGGAGGTTCCGGCGGTGTAGCCTTCGGCGCAACGCAGGACGGCCAGACGATCCTGACCATCCGAGCGAAGAAGGCCGACGTGGATGCCTGCGCCAAGGGCGATTTGAAGGTCGAGGAGTTCCAAAAGAAAGTTTCATTCGCCACCTACTGACGGCGTGATTGGTCAGGTCGTCCGAGCGTGAACGCCAATCTGCCCGAATGGGATCGAAGGAGAGGCAGGCTGGAAGCCTGCCCTACGCAGGGGGCATAGCACAACAGCGACGCTTGCCTCCGAGACTAACTATTCACTGGAGATCTTGGACCTGTCGCGCCAGCGTTTGGAGTGCGCGCGATTGATCGCCGCTGTCTCACGCCCGACGGACATGCAAGTCATCGCGAGACTTGTCTCATCTTGATCGCTCATGAGAATCAGTTCGTGTCTCCGAAGTATCATGGTCGTGGAGCGGCCTTTGAAGAAAAGAAGACCTCAACGGGACGGCGCTGTCGTTGAACGCATCCGGTTCATTCGAAGTCTGAACCTTCCGGCGCCTGGGAACGATGGGGATGCCGCCCCGCTGAGGTTAAAGTTTCAATTGTCCCGCCGGCTGGAAGTTCGTTCGGCCAGCCAAATCATGTCCTGATTATTCGGGGATGCGACGTTCAAAGCCAGATTATTATTGTTCCGCACTGGTGGTTTCGTGCGCGAGTCCCGCCAAACTTTGATCTCGGCATGGCCATCGGCGAACGAAATGCCGCCGGCACCGTTGTGGTAACTGGCGGGAAAGTCAATGATGCGGGCTTGGGCGGCGTTTTCCACCATTTGGTTTGCGAAGCCTCCGGCATTGATGCTGTCGGGATGTTCATCGAGCAGGACGTAGAGTTTGGCCGGGGGCGGATCGACCATGTCGGCCGTTTTGTAGTAAGTTCGGTAGCGCTTTTGCCCCTCGTTGTAACTGCCAGGAGCGAGCCACCCGCCCGGGCCGCCAAGCGCTTGGCTCATCCCCATGCTGCGAACGCGCAACACCCGCGCGCCACGGATGGTCACGTAACTGTAGTCGGCTGGACACTTATAGACTTCGACCGATTGCAGGTATAATGCGAATTTGGAACGATTGGGGTCTCGCAGAATCACCGTGTTCGTGTTGTCGGACGTCGCCGGATTGAAATCCAGCCATCCATCCACCCAGGCGGTCGGTTCCACGGGCCTCAGGTATGCGGAGGAAGTGATCTTGTCATGATTGTCGTCGGCGTAGAAATGCCAGGCTAACTGCAATTGGCGTAAATTGCTCATGCATTTGATTCCATGAGCTTTGGCCTTCGACTTCGCCAAGGAGGGCAGGAGCATGCCGGCAAGGATGGCGATAATCGCGATCACGACCAGCAGTTCAATCAAGGTGAAACCAAGAGAAGGGCCTTGCCACGGACGACGGACAGCGAAACGCGCGGACTTGGTTGCTTTCATGACGAATCGTTCCGTTTAAACAGCGCTGACTACCTTCTAGGACCTGCGGCAAATCAAGTCAATGTGCAACTTTCAACTCTCAACGAATGGGTCCTTTGAACATTGAGCGTTGAGTGTTGAACGTTGGACGTTATTCGCCATATCAGGGACCTGGTGGAACTCGTCTACCACGACGCGGGCAGGCTGGGCCTTCAGGAGGCAGCGGCCAGAACCGCTTCCACATCCACGCGTTTCCCGCTCTCTTTCAGCAATTGGCTCAACGCCCTCAGAAATGCCTTCACATTCTCTCGCGTTGATGTCTCGCCCATGAGACCAACCCGCCAAATCTTCCCTTTCAGCGGACCAAGTCCGGCGCCGACCTCGATGTTGAAATCGGAAAGCAGACGCTTCCTCACCGACGCCTCGTCGATGCCCTCCGGCACGGTCACTGTGTTCAACTGCCAAAGGCGATGTCCCTCCTGTGCGGCCAACTGCAGCCCGAGCTTGGCCAGTCCGGCTTTCAACGCTTCGTGATTGGTTCGATGCCGTTGCCAGCGACGTTCCAATCCTTCTTCCAACACCAAACGGAGCGCTTCGTGGAGGGCATAATTCATGGTGATGGGCGCCGTGTGATGGTAAACCCTGTCCTGCCCCCAATACGAACCGAGCAGATTTACATCCAAATACCAACTTTGAACCTTCGTCTTCCGCCGATTCGCGACTTCCACGGCCTGCTTGCTAAATGACACCGGAGCCAGGCCAGGCGGGCAGCTCAAGCACTTCTGCGTCCCGCTGTACACCGCATCCACTTGCCAATCGTCGATCTTCACCGCGCACCCGCCGAGCGAGGTCACCGTGTCGAGCATGAAGAGCGCTCCCGCGTTGTGAGCCAGGCGCGAGATTTCCTCGACCGGCGTGAGCGCCCCGGTGGACGTCTCAGCATGGACCACGGCCACGAGTTTCGGCCGCGACTGTTTGAGCGTGTCGGCGATCTGTTGTGGCTCGATGATCCGGCCCCAGGTAGCCTCCACCTTGATGACTCGGGCTCCGCAGCGTTCGGCCACATCGACCATGCGGGTGCCAAATACTCCGTTCACGCCGATCACGACCTCGTCCCCGGGTTCGATCAAGTTCACCAAGCAGAATTCCATCCCGGCGCTTCCGGTGCCGCTCACTGGGAAAGTCATCTCGTTCCGAGTTTGGAAGACCTCGCGCAGCATCGTTTTGATCTCTTCCATCATGCCGACGAACGCCGGGTCCAGATGCCCGACTAGCGGACGCGACATCGCCTGCAGAACCGATGGAGCGACGTTGCTTGGCCCAGGTCCCATAAGGAGCCGGGGCGGCGGTTGAAATGCGGCCGGTATTTGCATGCGCGGAGCATAGGCTGCGTTCCGGACACGGGCAACGAATTTGATTTCCGAGGATTCGCGGATCACTTTCCTCGCTCTGGACAGCGTCGCTCGCTTCCCGTAGAAGCGTGCAGACATGGCTGCGACGTTTCACGTCATTGTCGCCGGATTGGGCGCAATGGGGAGTGCTGCTTGCTACCACTTGGCCAAACGAGGACAAAAGGTGCTCGGGCTGGACCGATTCGCGCCACCGCATGCTTTGGGATCTTCTCACGGCCAAACGCGGATCATCCGCGAGGCCTATTTCGAACACCCGGCGTATGTGCCGCTCGTGAAACGGGCCTATGATTTGTGGGCCGAGTTGGAAGCCGAATCTGGCCGCCGTCTCCTCCTGCAAACCGGAGGATTGATGATCGGCCCGCCGTCGGGAACGGTCGTTGGCGGCGCACGGAAAAGCGCTGAGGAGCATCGGCTCACCCACGAAATCCTGTCCGCGGCGGACGTGCGCCGCCGCTTTCCCGGGCTTCAGCCGCACGATGGGATGGCTGCGGTGTGGGAACCCCGCGCCGGCATTCTCTTTCCGGAGGCGTGCATTGAAACCCATCTCGATCTGGCCAAGAAACGTGGTGCGACTGTCCGAACGAATGAACCAATCATGCGGTGGGAGTCGGACGGGAGTCTGGTTCAGGTGCGCACCGCTTCGGCCGAGTACCGCGCTGAGCGGCTGGTCCTCACTTCAGGCAGTTGGCTCTGCGCTCTGGTTCCGGATCTCAAACTGCCGCTCACCGTCGAGCGTCAGGTGCAGTTTTGGTTTGACCCGGTTTGCGCGTGTGATGATTTCAGTCCAGCCCGGTGTCCTGTTCATCTGTGGGAACACGAGAACGGACGCTTTTTCTATGGCTTTCCGGACCTCGGCGAAGGAGTGAAAGTTGCCGGCCACCACGAAGGGAAGCTCACCTCGCCCGAGGCAATCGATCGCGACGTTAAGCCGGACGAGACCGAATCCATGCGCTGCCTCGTGAAAAAGTTTCTTCCCAAGGCAGATGGCCCACTGCGTTCGGCCGTGGTCTGCATGTACACTAATACGCCCGATCGCCATTTCCTCATCGATGCGCACCCTCAGTATCCGCAAGTTCTCGTGGCCAGTCCTTGTTCGGGCCACGGATTCAAGTTCTCAAGCGCCATTGGCGAAGTGCTGGCGGACCTGGTCATGAAGGGACGATCAAAATTCGATCTCAGCCTCTTTGGTATGGGCAGGCTTCAGTGCGCGTGACCCGCAACTTTCGCCAAGCGGCGAAGCCGCCACCAAAAGGTGAGGCGAGACTCTGTCGAGCCCTGGCATTTTTGCCGGCAAGAAAGTCAGGGCTCGACCGGAGTCTCGCCCCACCCAACAATGTGCGCAGCCCTCGAGGATTCCAGGCAATGGGGACAGTGACCATCAGCCTATGGGGTCTTTTCCGTTTGGAACTCGGCTGGCCCGCGTTATCGGACATTGATCGGAGAATTGCAGCTATTCGCATTTTGGCAACAGGCGCGGTGCGTGACCGTAAGGCGGACACTCCTGTCCGCACATTTTCGGAGGTTTTTCGGACAGGAGTGTCC
>JACQWK010000684.1 GCA_016209525.1 Verrucomicrobiota bacterium | reverse complement strand
TCCTGGGAGGGGAAGGGGTGGGTTCATGGTCCCAATGCGCGCCCAATTTGGCGTGGTGCCTTTCCATGAACCTCCACGAAGGAGCCGACCTGAGGAGGCTCATTTTTCCTCGAGCGGAAGCCAGAGCCTCCTCGCGTCGGCTCCTACGGTTAGTGGGGGCGCCTTGGGCTTGGAAGCTCTCCAGGAGCTGGTTCAGAGGGCCAAGGTGTAAATCTCTTTGCGGAATTCTCGCCCTGTCGTTGCTCACCCAAACGCATCGTTTCGCCCTGGCAAACCAACACTCCGAGCCAGCCAACCATTCCGTGTCCGCGCAAGGAATTTTCTGGTCCGCCCCCAAAGATGGCGGGACGCCGCGCAATACAAACCGCATCGAGTCGGTCGGGCCGCGGGAATTTCGCATCCGTGCGTCGTTCGAGGAGGGCGGGCAGAGCGCGCTGCGTCATGCCGTGTCGCGGGTAGATTTGATGTGCCACAATACCGGCGCTCAACCGGCGGAGGTCACGGTGCGTCTGGATCTCTCCGGCGACGGGAAACGCGCGGATTACGACAACAAGCCTGAAGCCGGAATGCCGCTGCGTGATTTTGTCTTCATCCAGCCTCCCGGCCAAGCCTGGCAGCAGGTGGACGGCCGCACGGAGCGTTGGGTTGCGACCGTGAAGTTCAAGGCCGAGCCGGGCGAAACGAAGTTCGGTCTCAGCCCGTGGTACACTTACGCGGATCTCCAGCGCTTCGTGAACACCCTTCCAAAACATCCGCATCTCGAAAAAAGGGAACTCGGAAAGAGCGACGGCGGGCGCGTTCACTGGGAATTGAGCATCACGGACCCGGCGGTGGCCACGTCGTCGAAGCGGAAGATTTTCTGGCATGCCCGCGAGCACGCTTACGAGACGTGGTCGTCATTCGCGATGGAAGGGCTCGTGGAGTACCTGCTGTCCGACGCGGCGGCGGAATTTCGGCGGCGTTACATCATCGTGCTCCATCCAACGACCAACGTCGATGGCGTGGCGCAAGGCTTCGAGTATCGCGGCGGCTACGATTTTCCGGATCCGCGTGGCACAGCGACCGGACGGCTGACGTTCGACACGATTGACCGGTTGCAGCCCGACTTCGCCGTGGCTTGGCACAACTGGGTCGCGCCCCGGGACCGGAACGTTGTTTTCTACACGGATGGCGAGAACGGCAAGCCAACCCCGCGCGCGTGGCTGAGGTTCACGCAGTTGTTTCCCTCGCTGCGCGCGGCCGGCCACCGGTGGAGGGACGAGGCTGCGCCGCTGAAATACAACTGGCAAGGACGCCGCCCGCTGTCCGAAGCAAACGTCCACCAGTACGCGAAGAAGAAATACGGCACGCGCGTCTGGGGCTGGGAGATGCCGTGGTGGAACTATTCGGTTGATGACGCACGCCGGATGGGCAACGCGTTTGGCCGCGCTTTCTTGACGACGATTGAGGAGATTCGCGCCGGTGCGGTGCCGGCCGCCGCCGACCTTCCAGCCGTGGAGGTTCCGCGGTGGGAAATGCACGAGTTCTCCGCGAAGGCAAGAGCGCACGTCGAGAATCCATTCCGTGACGCGGCTCTGGTGGGCGAATTCGTCTCGCCATCGGGAAGAACCAATGTCATCGACGGCTTCTACGACGGTGAGGAGAGCTGGAGATTGCGTTTCGCGCCCGATGAGGAGGGGGCGTGGAGCTATCTGCTCCGCGGCGAAGGCGTCGAAGTGCTTCAACGGTGCCGGCTGCATTGCACCGCGCCTCGCGCTCACGGATTTATCCGCGTTCACCCGGAGAATCCGTATGCGTTTGCTTATTCGGACGGCACGCCATTCTTCCCCGTGGGCGACACGTGCTATGGGCTCCACGACGACAGTCCCATCACGCCGGAGTTGCGCGACGAGTATCTGAAAGCGCGACGCGCCCAGCGGTTCAATTTCGTGCGCATGAGTGTCGGCCATAGCGAAGCGCGGGCGGCGACGAACAGCGCTTATTGGGCGTGGGGTGGCACGGCGAGGCAACCCGACCTCGACCGGCTGAATCCAACGTTCTTTCGCGGGCTCGACGCGCTGTTCCGCGAGCTGAGGGAGCGTGGGATGAACGTCGAGTTGATTCTTCTGAATTTCTACCGTCGTCCTTTTACGGATCCCAAAGTTTGGACGGCCGCGCGCGAACGGCTCTGGCTGCGCTACGTCGTCGCTCGTTACGCCGCTTTCGACAACGTCTTCCTCTGGACCATCGCCAACGAATATGAGACGCACCCGGACGGAAAGTATCGCTTGGACTTTCCCGCCGACGTGGATTGGGCGAAGGCGACCGCGCGCTTCATCAAGGCAAACGATCCGTATCGGCATCTCGTCACGGTTCATCCCGTCATCTCCGCCAGCCGGCGCGGCGATACGCCTCGAGCACCTATCGAACCGCCGTGGCGCATTGGAGAATTCTTCGGCGAAGACGATGCGATCGACGTGCTGTCGCAACAAACCGGGCAGTCCGGCGACGGCACGTCGTGGGACGAGAAATTGCAGTGCTGGATTGGCGATTCCGCCACGCTTGCCGCCAGCCTGGCCGCCGACCGGCGTTTTAGGAAACCCGTGCTGAACACCGAGAGCGGCTATGAATACCTGCGCGGCCATCCGACGGAGCGGCGGCAAGTGCATCATACCGACAAGGTCCGCCGCACGGCCTGGCGAATCGTTTGCGCCGGCGGCTATTTTGCCGCCGGCTTTCATGGCACCATCGGCCACAGCGACGCGTGGAATCGCCTTGACGCGCCGAACCACTACACGTTCACCGTCCGGGACGAAGGCGCTGCTGCCCAACTCGGCGCCCTGCATGATTTCTTCACCGCGCTGCCGTTTTGGCGAATGCAGCCTTTTGCCGGCGTGACGGACGGCGCTGCCGCCTTGGCTGAGACGGGACAGGTCTATGCGGTTTACCTGCCGCAAGGGGGTTCAGCGACGGTTGATTTGGCGGGTGCGCCAGGCTCATTCGCGGCCCGCTGGTTCAACCCGCGCACCGCTGCATTCGGTGAGGAGTTCCGCATACCCGGCGGAAGCCGGCCGAGGCTCGACGCGCCGGATACCAAGGATTGGGCGCTGCTGCTGAGGCAGACAGCTCGGCCCTGACGGCGCCAAGGCGCAAGCCAACGCCAGGCTCAGTCCCGGCCATTGGTGAATTCATTTCCGTCGCCGTTTGATGTTCGTTCCGGGCGGCCCTGCTTGCCCTTCGCCGCCGTCGGCTCCCGCGCGGCCATCCGATGTGCCTCCCCTTGTCGAAGCGGTACCACAGAAACCATCCGCCCGTGTCGCAGGGTGTAGGTTTTTCTCTCCATCCCAGGCGCCGGCGTCGTCCATTCACGAGCCATCGCCTCGACCTCGAAGTCTGGTCGCTACTTCACCGTCACTTTCCGCACGTCTTCGACGGTCAGTTTCTTAACTGGAAGCGGCCAGTCGAGCAGGTCTCCGTTGGCGGTGAATCCTCCGCCGTCCACATCCACAAAGATGGGGTTATGGTATGCGCAAGGCTTCAGCCGCGACTGCGGGCTGGTGCCGTAGCCGACGGAGAGCGTGAAATTCTCGCCCATCGCGACCACGATGAGGTGTGCGTCTTGGGTGAGCGGGACGTCGATGAGGCGTTCAAATTTGACCACACCACTGCCAAACCATTGGGGATGGCTTTTGCGAGTGAAGTTAAGGTCTTTGCGCTGGCGGCCATTCACCAGCACCTGCACACGGTCGATGTCGATCCAGTCCGTGCATTGCACTTTCACATTGAGCTTCACGCCGCCCGGACCGCGCGTGGCGCCGCCGGGAAGAGTGCCGTCGTCGGTGCGCACTTGAAGAAATGGGCCGGTGGTGAGAATCGAACGGCCGGCCTTGGCGTGCCGGCTGTTTTCCCGCCAGTCGATCTCCGGCGGGAGATCCGATTTGCTGGGCATGTACATCCGCCACCCTCCGACACCGTTTCCATAAACCGAATGGGCGTCATTCACCGCCATCGCCGCGTAGCGATGGCCCCGGTTGAGCATTTGGAGCCAGACGAACTCGCGGAT
Organism: Verrucomicrobiota bacterium; assembly: GCA_016209525.1. Lineage (GTDB taxonomy): Bacteria > Verrucomicrobiota > Verrucomicrobiia > Limisphaerales > SIBE01 > VHCZ01. The sequence goes on along the minus strand of JACQWK010000684.1, from coordinate 26,728 downwards.
GTAGAACACGGTTTCTTTGCGGTTGCTGTCGGTTCCGATGCGGAACGGGCGCCCATCCAGAATCTCGCTCGTGGCGTAGTTTTGAGTCTCGAGCCCGTCGATCAGTTGCGCCAAGCCGAGAAAGCCGCCATCGACTTGGCCATCGGCATCGCGGTCGATGAAATTCTCCACCATGTCCGGGTGGTTAATTTGAATCCAGCGATCCGGCTCAGCGCCCTGCCAATCGCGCAAGGTGATCGCGCTAATGCGCGGGTCGCGGTTCCAGACGGGAGCGCCGTTGTCTTGGCGGTATGGCTCTGGCCTGAAGGGAAAGGAATTCAAATGCGGACCGCTCCCGGTCAGTTCGAGTCCCGAGACGGTTTGGAGGTAATCGCTCAGCCCGAGCTTCCGGATGTGTGGCCGCCAATCATAAAGCCGGTTATGCTCGGTGGTCGGCGCGAATTCGACGTGTTCCACAGCCAAGTTGATGATGCGGTCGTCCGTGCCGCAGGTGTTGTCGCCGCTGGGTGTCGAATGATTGTGATAATCCGCGCTCACCCAACCCGTGGTGTCCACCAACCGCCGGAGCTTCCCCTTGACTGAAACGGTCTGTTCTGGAAGCAACTCGAGACTCTGCTCAATGTGGCTGTATTCGATGCCGCGGGTGACGATCACTTTGTACTTGCCGGGCGGCAGCGGCACGCGGAAGCGCCCAACTTCGGAGTGGTATTGATCGACGCAACCATGGGCGCGGTTTTGCGGACCGAGATTCGGAGACTTCGTGCCATCGACCCCCTGGAACTGCGCCTTGCACGGCAAACTCCGGCCTTGCTCATCCTGAATGTCGAACTGCACGCCGGCAAGCGTCTCCATGGCGATTTCCATTGGCACCGACGGGTCGGCCTTCACGGCCACGGTCTGCTTCACAGCGGTGCGGCCGGAATCTGTAAACTCGAGGTGATACTCGCCCGCCGGCAATCGGAACGCAAATCGCCCCTGGGCATCCGGATAGCCGATGCAGTTGACCGCGGTCGTCTGGGAGTTCGTCCGGATGAGAATCGCGGCTGTGGTCACGGGCAGGCCGTTTCTTTCACTCACCCGACCGGAAATCAGGCCCGTTTCTCCAGTTCGTGCGGCGATGACGCCTACGGCTTCGGCTGGCGAAGTGCCGACGGCGAGGATTCGCGAATAACTGAACGTCTCTCCGGCCTGCAATTCACGGATGGCGCTCGGCGCGGGACCATCCACCGGGCCGTAGGCATAGCCGGCTTTGTCGGCGGGATCGACCGCGTCCGCCCATTGAATGCCGGCCAGCGAATTCGTCCGAGTGAATGTCGTCCAGCGATCGCCGGTCGAGATCTTGACCGGTTTCCCACTCTCGTTGCGGAGGGTGGTGACGACGAGGACACCCTGCCAGCCGTCGCGCAATCGGTACTCGTGCTTTTTGAAGATTCCATTGTTGCTGGGAGCTGCGATCACGGTTTCCACGATGGCCGCGCCGTCGCGGCCCTCGCTGGCAATTCGGACGTACGAGACAGGGCCCATCTGTGCCCCGGGGGAAAAAATGGTGATTTGGTCGTTGTGAGCGCCGCGGAACGTGAGATCGTAGAGGCATCCGGGAGTCATCCCGCTGGCGCCGTAAAAGGTGCTCATGTTGGCGCGGCGCAAGGGGAGATTGCCTGAGATGACCGCCTCCACCTTGTCGTTGCGCAGAATGAAATCTCCCACGATCCCATCCGCTTCTTTTCCTCTCGGCAGTTGGTCCGTGGCATTCGGGCCCACCTCAAACGCCTCCGGCGCCGCGCTGATCGGCGTTACCGCCACGTTGAAGAGAAGCGATGCCCCAAGGAGCGCGCCGCTCATTGTGACCGCGCTGCGTAGCCGCCGACGTGAGGAGGCGGATTTTGGTGATATCGGGACATTGGGAGATTTCATAGGGTTCCATTCTGACGTTTAGGTTGCGCCTTCTCTTCACAAATCCTGTGTCACAGGTCAACTTCTTGCTCGGAATTTTTCATGTTGGCGGCAAGCGCGATTCGCCATCTGCTCGTAGTCCCGGCGGTAGTCCCGGTTTTCGAGCGCTGTCCGGCTCGAGCCTGGACTCCATGCCGACCGAAACGAGAATGCTGCTTCTTGTCTTTTCAGACTTGAGGCGAATGCAGTATGAATGAATGCGTGCATCTGCGGAGCCTCAAGTTGGTGGTCTTCCAAACCACAATCGCAGTTAATTCCATTTCGGCAGGAGAGGCTGCCGGCGCAGATCATCTTGTGCTGAAGCCCGATTCGTTCAGCCATTACATCGAGCGCTTCAACACGATGGAGAACGAAAACTGGACGAACTTCGTTTCCAACGCCGATTCCTGGGCTTGGCTGCGTGCGAACATCCCGTTCTTCGAATGTCCCGACGCCGAGGTGGAGGAGACTTACTATTTCCGCTGGTGGAGCTTTCGAAAGCATCTCCGACAAACGCCCGACGGATTTGTGTTCACGGAATTTCTGGTGCCGGTCCGCCATGCCGGAATTCACAATACGATCAGTTGCGCCGTCGGCCATCATGTGGCCGAAGCCCGCTGGCTGCGCAACCAGCGCTACGTTGACGATTACATTCTGTTCTGGCTCCGAGGGCACGGGGGCAAGCCTCAGCCACATTTCCACCAGTACAGCAGTTGGTTCGCGGCCGCGGTTTATGACCGTGACCTTGTCACACCAGATGCAAAGTTTCTTGTCGCCATCCTGGAGGATCTCGCTGCCGACTTCCAACAGTGGGAGAAAGAACGCCGGCTGGAAAACGGCCTTTTCTGGCAATACGACGTGCGGGATGGAATGGAGGAATCCATCAGCGGCGCGCGCCGTGAAAAGAACGCCCGACCCACAATCAACAGCTACATGTTCGGCAACGCGCAAGCCATCGCAGCCATCGCGCGGCTGGCCGGGCGGAGCGATCTTGCGAACGAATACGATCGCAAGGCGGCTGAGATCAAACGACTGACACAAGCCTTGCTTTGGGACGAGGAAGGGAAGTTTTTCAAAGTGCGCTCGGAAAAGGGCCAACTCTCAGATGCGCGCGAGGCGATTGGCTTTGTTCCTTGGTGCTTCAATTTGCCGGACGCGGCGACCGAAGCCGCGCCTGGCGCGGCAGAGCGGAGCCGCAACCAGACCCGATTGGGCGAGACTCTGGTCGCGCCCAGGAATCATTTCGGGCAGGGAATCGAGACGGCGTGGGCTCAGTTGATGGATCCCGAAGGTTTTTGCGCGCCTTATGGAATCACGACGGCGGAGCGCCGGCACCCGAAATTCCGCTCGCACGGCTGTTGTGGCTGCGAGTGGGATGGCGCGGTCTGGCCGTTCGCGACTTCGCAAACACTCACCGCGCTGGCGAATGTGTTGCATGAATACCGGGCATCAACCGTGACGCCGCGCGACTACTTTGAGGCCTTTCTCACCTCCGTCCGCTCCCACCGTTTCCAGGGCAAGCCCTACATTGGCGAGTACCTCGACGAAATGACGGGTCATTGGTTGAAGGGAGCACAGGAGCGCAGCCGCTACTACAACCATTCCACGTTCGCTGATCTTCTTATTACCGGCGTCATTGGCCTTCGCCCGCGTGCAGACAACCAAGTCGAAATCCATCCGCTGCTGCCCGATCGGACGTGGGAATGGTTTTGTCTCGACGGCGTCCAGTATCATGGCCGATCACTGACGATTGTGTGGGACCGTGACGGCAAGCGCTACCACCGCGGTCAAGGCCTGACCGTGCTGGCCGACGGAAAAGTGATCACTCGATCGGATCGGCTTGGCCCGGTTGCTGGAAAATTGCAGTGATGGTCCAGATGGTTGATCTAAGCCGGAGCGCTTCAACGCAGACGGGGAGCGCGCGCGCCCTCGCGTGCCGTGGTCGGCGCCTTCGCCGACCACCCTTGCCAGTTGGAGCGAGTCATCATTCAGTCCGCAATCACGAATTCGTTCCGACCAGCGAGGCGCCGGTCGGAACACGCACGTGTGATCCCGGATGCGGATTTCACACTTAACGCCCGGAAATTCCGCCGCACCCAGCCGTCAATTGAATCCATGCGCTCCTCACGCCAGCCCTCAACCAGGAAATTTCACAAACTCGTGGCACAGATTTTCAATCTGCCGTATCGCAGGCTTGCAGCCTGCGCCGGCTCGCCATCTCTGAACAGGCCGGAGCGTTCGACGCCCTGCCGACCCCAAGTCGGCGATACAGCGCCGCGTGGCAGAGCCGCAGCCAAAACGGCGCGCGGCCGGCCAGGCCGCCGCGGCGCCGAAAGACCGAGGCGCCCGAAAATCTCCGAGCCTCACCTTCCGTGTGCGGCCGCTGTGGCCTGGAAGGCCGCGCGCCGGAAAAATCGTCGCGGCTTGCGACGATTCCATGCGATACTCATAGACTTCAAGTCTGCGCTACGGAGCCTCAGAGGCGCATGGGCTCGAAGAACCCGTGAAACCCCCAGTTTGCCAACCTCGACCTGTCTAACCTGGACACTCGCGAGTTCTGCGGCGTTGGTGACATTCGGGCAGGACGGAACCGACACGCGGTCAAGCCCACATGCGCAGGTCCGCCCCGTCGCTCTGAACGAGGTTCGTTGGACCCGCGGTTTCTGGGCGGATCGCTTCGAACTTTGCCGGCGGCGGATGATCCCGGGAATGTGGGCGCTGATGGAGGGAACCAACTACAGCCATTACTACCAGAACTTCCGCATTGCCGCAGGGTTGGCCCCGGGACGCCATCGCGGCGCGCAGTTCAACGACGGCGATTTCTACAAATGGATCGAAGCGGCTTCCGTTGTCCTCGCGGCGAAACCGGACGCCGAACTGGAGCAGCAGCTCGAAGAGATCATTGGCGTCATGGCCAGAGCGCAGCGCGCGGACGGGTATATCCACACGCCGGTGATTATCCGCCAGCGCAACGGCGACACTCAAGCCAAGCCGTTTGAAAGCCCGCTCAATTTCGAGACCTACAATCTGGGACATCTTTTGACCGCGGCGTCCGCACATTATCGGGCCACTGGACGAACAAATTTTCTGACTCTCGCCAGGAAGGCGGCCGATTTCCTGGACGAAGCGTTCCGTCAGCCCACTCCGGAATTGGCCCGGTGCTCGATTTGCCCATCGCACTACATGGGAATCGTCGCGTTGTATCGGGCCACGCGCGAATCGCGCTACCTCGAGCTGGCCAAGAAGTTTTTCGCGATGCGGGACCTCATCACAGGCGGCGGGGATGACAATCAAGACCGAGTTCCGTTCCGGCAGCAGACCAACGCGATGGGACACGCCGTCCGCGCCAACTACCTCTACGCCGGCGCCGCGGACCTTTTCGCGGAAACCGGCGAACCGGCCTTGTGGACTCCGCTGCAATGGATCTGGACTAACGTGGTGCGGCAAAAGATGTATATCACCGGCGGTTGCGGAGCCCTCTACGACGGCGCGTCGCCGGATGGAGCGCGAGATCAACGGTCCATCACGCGGGTGCATCAGGCCTATGGCCGGAATTATCAGTTGCCGAATCTCGCCGCGCACAACGAGACCTGCGCGAACATCGGCAACGTGCTCTGGAATTGGCGCATGTTTCTCGCGACCGGCGAGGCCCGTTTCATGGACGTGGTCGAACTGGCGCTTTACAACAGCGTGCTTGCCGGCGTCGGCCTCGACGGGACAAATTTCTTTTACGTCAATCCGCTCCGCCAGCTCGACACCCTCCCTGCGGAGCTGCGCTGGTCCCGCGCGCGCGTTCCTTATGTCAGTTCATTTTGTTGCCCGCCGAATCTTGTCCGCACCGTGGCGCAAACCGGCGGATACGCTTACAGCAAGTCGGCAGACGCCATTGGGATCAATCTTTACGGCGGCTCGACGCTCACGACGCAATTGCCTGACGGCCAACTCGTGAAGTTGACGCAGGAAACCGAATACCCGTGGAACGGCCGGGTGCGGCTTTCCGTGATGGAGTGTGGAGAGAAGGCCTTTGCGCTGAAATTGCGGATTCCCGGCTGGGCGAAGAGCGCCACCGTCCGTTTGAACCACGCGCCACTGGAGCTTTCGACAATCCCCGCGAGCTATCTCGAACTTCGGCGCGTGTGGCGAGCCGGAGATGTTGTGGAACTCGACCTCCCGATGCCGGTCCAGTGGATCGAAGCCAATCCGCTCGTGGAAGAGGCTTTGAACCAAGTCGCGATCAAACGCGGACCGTTGGTCTATTGCCTTGAATCCACCGACTTGCCGCGCGGCGTCCGGCTCTTGGATGTGACGATACCCTGGAACATCGACCTTGTGCCGCGCTACGACGGCCACTTGCTTGGCGGAATGGTCGTGATTGAAGGCAATGCTCTCGCTCGCCCGCAAGATGGCTGGGGCTCCGAACTCTACCGCGAGTTCAGCTCGAAGCCTGCCCAAACTGTCGAAGCGCGCTTCATTCCGTATTTCACCTGGGGCAATCGCGGGAAATCGGAAATGAGCGTGTGGTTGCCCCGGTGACTTCCGATGGTGGGAGGGATTGGCGTTTCCGCCCACTTGTTCATTTGAACCGGGGAGCGCACGCGCCCCGCGTGCCGTGGTCGGCGCCCTCGCCGACCACATCCGTGTGTTGGAACAAATCACCATCTCGTGAATGCTCTACGCATTCATTCTGACCGGCGGGGCGCCGGTCGGGACACGCCCGGGCGGGTGTGCTCCCCAATTCCGATGGCACACCTTCACGGCTAAGGCGACCTCTGTATCCGCAGGATGCACTCCACTCCGCTCGCTAGAGTGAGCGAGAGGCTCCGATTCGCATCGCCGAATTGGAAACGGCCGCTTTCGAGAATTCTTCCGCCGGAAGCTTCCGCAAGCGAGAATGCATAAGCGCCGGGGTCCAACAGGAACAACTCGGCTTCGAACCGGCGATCGGCCGAACCGAAATGGTAGAGCCGGGCAACGAACCGGTGCCGGCCCGAATCGGTCACGAGCGCCGCGAGATTTCTTGGTGAAGTTTTCCAGCGAACCGCATTCATGGGAAAATAGAGCGGATCGCCCGGATCGCCCGTGACGGTGCTGTAGAGTAGCGAAAGTCGATTCAAACCGTTGGCCAGGACGCTGCGTTCGATGGACAGCATCGGAGATGGCGTGCCTTCTTTGAACATGAACCCCGGCTCGTAGAGAACCGGGAAACGAAAGACGCGGTCGGTATATCGCACCTCTTGGGTGTAGGCGGGAAAATTGACTCGCAGCACCGAAGCGATCTGACGCAATCCCGCCGCCAGTCCTTCGAGATCGTTCTGCAAACGAACACGCACGTAAGGCAAATCCTCGCGCCGAAGCAAATCGTCGAGGCTCTCGTCATCGGTCAGGAGCCGGTATTTCGCGAGCGTCTGGCCGAGCAGGCCCAACTGGGCCGCACACCAAAGACGCGATCCGGGAGCAGCGTCGGGGCGCCCGGCCTTCAACCAGTCGATCCGGGCGACGGCCATGGAACGGATTGGTTCCAGAAACGATCTATCGCCTGTCATGTGATAAGTCAGGAGCAGCGTATTGAGCATCATCGACATGGCGCTCGGGAAATCATACAGCGGCGTGGAATAGTTTTCCGGCTGCCACCATCGTTCACCGACTCCGCCCGCTTGGCCATCGGGCCAGTGAATGGCCGTGGGCAAAATGCCCGGTGGTTTGCCTCGTTCGCCGCGGGTTGCCGCTTCGGCCCATGTCTTCATCCAGTCACTGAACAAGCCAGTCATCCGGCTGTCGCCGGTGCGCTGCCAGTAAAGCAGAGCGGGCTGCAGAGCGCGCGGATGGTACACCGTGTCGCAGGATCGAGCCGGCGAGAGGTCCACGCGATCGACCGTGAAGTAAGTGCTCTTGAACTGGAGGAAACCGCGCTCGTTGCGGCCCGTCCAAAGGTTCTCCATGAGCTCGACAAGCCGCCGGGCACGTTTGGCCCACTCGGGATTCTGTGGATCGACAAACATCATCGGCGTCAGAGCGTCGGAAAAGTCCTCGGCCGAATGTTCCACATCGGTCATCTGACTATGGTACCCGCCGGCCAAGTGGCGTTGGGCCAAGAGCCGCTCGGAGAAATACGATTGCGCCCAATTCACCTTCGGGTGGTCGAAGCCGATGAGAACCGGCGTCCAATGCCGCCACATTTCGCAATCGTCGCCCCACCCGCCGCCATATTCGCCGTTGGGCCGCAGGCGGTGATCGATCCACCATTCGATGATGTCGGTCAGGCGCTCGAGCGCTTCACGCTGCCAGACGGCCCAGGACGGGGCTCCGGCAGGCGCGTCGTAGCGTTGTGCGGAAGGGATCGGCTCGCCGAGATACATGCGGGCGATGCGGTTCTCCGGGAAGGCTCGACGGACCACTTCAAACAATTGCCGCGCCTTGCCCAGATAAGCGGCACGTTTCTGCGGAAACGGATAGATGTCACTGTATTCCAGGGTGGCCCACACGAGCATGCGGGCCCGATAGAATGCGGCGATCGGAATGAGCGGCGAAGACTCGCCCACGCCCAGATCGTAGTCCTGCGTCTGCAGAATCGGCCGACTGAAGAAATCGAGCCGCGCTTCAGGCGAAACCCAACGCTCGATGAAGCGGAGCAGGCCGTCCAATCCTTCCATCGTGACTTGATCTCCCTTGCACTGATGAGCCAGCTTGCGCAGGTGTTCGAGGCGCACTTCGTCCAATTCCGCATTCCCGGCCGCGGCGATGAAGCCCGCATAGCGAGCCGAAGGGGAGTTGGGGTTGGTTTGGCCGGTGGCCAAGTCTGAGGGAGTCCACAAAAGAGCCAAGGCATAGAAGGCCACCGAACCAGAGAGGAGGTTCTTCATGCTTGTTATTGAACCTGAATCCGAGGCTTTGAACCACGAAATTGACGAAACATGCGAAAGTTTTGCATTTGCTTCGGAATTCGGACTTCGAGCTTTGGATATGTCCTGCTTCTTCTTGGGTGATTCGCGCTACTGCAGCCAGCAGTTTGCTCAGGCCAACAACACTCCTGGTGTGACGAGACTCCTGTCGAGCCCTGTTCAAACCTGGCGTCGGACGACTAACCGAGACGGCCACAGGGAACCCTTCGATGGCCGGTAATCACAGGTTTCCCTTGGGTCGCTCTCGGTCGGTTTCACGTCGCGAGGGAAAGTCAGAGCTCCACAGAGTGTCGCCCCACCGGGTTCGGCTGCGGATCGGCCGCACAGGTTTGGCGGGCGGTTGGGTCCTCTTTGATCGCGGAAAAACGGCGATAAATCGCACGCACTCCAAACGCTGGCGCGCCATGGCCGGAATTCCTAGATTGGAAAAAGGTTGGGCAACCACGGCGCTTTGCTGGTAGAAGACGGCTTTATGAAAACACTCCGGCGCGATCTGTTGGTCTCCTTCCTCATTATTGCTTCATCGATCGGGGCTACTGGAGCTGAGGAATCCGCTTCACGCAAATTGAACGTTCTCTTCATCGCTTCGGATGACATGCGGCCTGAGTTGGGATGCTACGGCAACGCGCTCGTCAAATCGCCCAACCTCGACCGGCTCGCAGCGCGCGGCGTCCGATTTGACCGCGCCTACTGCCAATATCCGCTCTGCAATCCGACGCGCACGTCCATGCTCACAGGCCGGTATCCGACGACCACAGGCGTGCTGGATAACAACAAGTATTTCCGCGACGAGCATCCTGACTGGGTCACGCTGCCGCAACATTTCCGCAACCACGGCTATGTGACGGCGCGGACAGGCAAAATTTACCACGGCGGCATCGACGACGAACCGTCCTGGATGGAGGGCGCGGAGAAAGGCGGCACCCGCCCGGCTCGCACCACCCAGCAGCAAAAGGCGCAGCGAGATAACTCCGACCGATGGGCCGCCGTGGAAAACGAACAGAACCAGGGAGACTACAGGAGCGCGACGCGCGGCATCGAGTTGATCGAGAAATACAAAGACCAGCCGTTCTTTATCGCGGTCGGCTTTTCCAAGCCTCACAGCCCGCCCGTTGCTCCCAAGAAATATTTTGATCCTTACGACGTGGCCCAAATGCCGCTTTCGGTTGATTTCAAGCCGCACCCCACCTTGCCGGAGGGATTTCCCCAGGCCGCGGTGCCGATGCGCAATGGAGATTTGTTCATCGCCCGCGATGCAAGCGAGGCCGAAGCACGGGAAATGATTCGTGCGTATTATGCCTGCATTTCGTTTGTCGATGCCCAAGTGGGCCGCTTGTTGGAAGCGCTTGACCGGCTCGGTCTCCGGGAGCGCACGGTCGTCATTTTCTTCGGCGACCACGGTTATCACCTGGGCGAGAAGGGAAAGTGGTCGAAGCATAACTCGCTCTTCGAAGTGGGCGCACGGGTGCCGTTCATCATTTCTGCGCCGGGCGCGGTGGGCAACGGCCAGCCCTGCGCGCGTCCCGTCGAGTTCGTGGATTTGTATCCGACGCTCGTGGAATTGTGCGGGCTGCCCAACCCGGTCGGCTTGGAAGGCGATAGCCTCGTCCCGTTGCTCAAAGAGCCGAAGGTCAGTTGGAGCCATCCGGCGTTCACCGTGACGCGATTCGCCAAGACGCTGGGCCGGTCGGTCCGCACCGAGCGCTGGCGCTACACGGAGTGGAACGATGGAGAAGCCGGATCGGTGTTGTTTGATGAGCAGGCTGACCCGCACGAATTGAAGAACTTGGCCAATGATCCGGCTCACGCAAAGACCGTAGCCGAGATGAAGGATCTATTGCGAAAGCGGTTTCCAGGCGGCGAGTGATCCCCCGAATCATGCGAAGTCTTGCTCCCACGGCTGCCATCGCCATCTTTGTTATCAGCGCCGGACGATCGTGGGGAGCCGATGACCTGGGCCGGACCGTAACCGCGAAGATCTTTAAAGGCGTCTTAATCCGACCGGCGCAAGCGTCGCAGCAGCAGATGAAGCATTTTGCGGCCGACGGATACAACGCCGTCGTGCTTTATCTGGACGATGACACGCCCGCAGGACAAAGTCGCGTTGCCGCCAGGCGCATTCAGCGCACGGGTTTGCAACTCCATTATTGGATCGAAATCGCGCGCAATCCAGCTCTCGCGGATGCGCATCCTGAATGGATGGCCAGTCTTCAGACGCATTCGGAATGGCGCCGACATTTTCCGAAATTCCCGCAACTGGCGACCAATCAAGTCGCGAAGACCTATCCGTGGGTTCCGGTGCTCTACGCCGAGACGTTCGAGGTCCATCGAAAGCGCGTGGCGGTTCTGTTGAAAGGAATGCCGGAAGCGGAGGGCATTTTTCTGAACGATCTCCAGGGCGCTCCCAGCGCCTGCGGCTGCGGCAATCACTTTTGCCGTTGGACGACCGACTATGGTCCGATCACCACCGCCCATCGCCTGCCGAACGATGCAGCGGCCAACTTCATCCTGGCGGTCAGAAAGGTTGCGCCGGGGATGCAAGTCATCCCGGTTTGGACAACTGAATGCGCCGAGCACGACCGTCCGAAAGGCGCGGCCTGTGACGGGGTCGCCTGTTTCACCGGGCGATGTTGGAGGGAATACAACGCTCAACTAATGCCCGTGGCCGAGGTGTGCGAACGCATCGGCGTGCTCCTGCCGTTCCGGGATTTCGACGTTGGCCTCTCCCGCACCGGACCAGATGCTGAGTGGCAAAGGTATGCGTTGAACTCATTCACGGAGATTCTGCCGCAGCGTGAAGGCCGGGCCATTCCACAAAGCCGCCTGATCGCTGTGCTTCAGGCCTGGGACGTGAATCTCGAACAGCGCCGCATGCAAATCCGACACGCGGAGGCCGCCGGGGCTGCTGGGTACGTCATGGCGCTGACCAAGATCGACCAGAACTGGGAACCGCGTTTGATGGAAGTGCCGTTGGCTGACAAAAGGAGGCCTTCCGCCAAAGCTCCGCATGCGCACGGATCGGCGGTGCCGCATTGATTGCGGGTCTCCGCAGAACAAATGGCTGAGTGAAGTTTGCGCTGGAAAACAAAACTTTCACGAAAAGTGGGACAGCGACACTTGAACCGGTTCCTGACAATTTGGAGGAGTGGCAAGCCATGGCGCGCCAGCGTTTGGACTGCGCGCGCTTAAGCGCCGCTTTTGAGTCACAATGAGAACAAAGCCGTTGGGAAATGGATCAACGAGCTTCCTCGCCCCGAATCCTTGGCTTTCCCGATGTCCGACCCTGCTCATTCTGCGGTGTTCCAAGTTCCGAGAGATAACGGAGAAGGTCTCGAAACTCGGCCCGAGTGAGGTGATCCACGAGTCCGGACGGCATCAAGGAACCGATCGCGCGCTGCTTCTCGATCTGGCCGGGAGGGATCCGGAGTTCCAGATTCCGGAGCACGTCGCGCAGGACGAGTTCCTTGTGGTCTTCTCGCACTTTGTAACCCTGCAGCACTTCGCCGTCCTTGGTAGAAATCTCGAAGGCTTGATAGCCTTCCTTGATCTCTTTGTTTGGCGTCAGGATCGCGCCCACGATGAAATCAATCGGTTGTCCGGTGCCAATCGAGTTGAGATCGGGACCAATTCGGCCCCCTTCATTCCCGACCGCATGGCACGCCAGGCAATTCACCTCCGGACGCCGGAAGATGGCTTCGCCGCGCTTTCGATCTCCATTCGTGCGCACTTCCGTGATCAGCGCCTTGACCTCCTCCTCGCGGAGCGGTTGGGATTCCGAACCAAGCTCCGCCGCCCGGCGCAAGGGATCAAGGAGAGATGCATCCTGCCGTCCAATCGAGTTCATGAAGCGCAAGGCGAGATTCGCGGCATCGACCGAAGGCGGCTTTTGGAGGAGGGCTTTGCCCAAAGCGTCGGCTCCGCGCGCACGCTGCAAGAAGGCGGCGACCAATTCGCCCGCTTCCGTTTCACCGGAACTGTGCGCCAGCGCATCAGCGGCCGCAGTCGCCGCGGCATTCAAGTCAACACTGGCGAGCCGCGCGATCGCGGTGAAGCGGGTTTGTTCAGAAGGAGCCATGCGGGACAGGTTCATGAGGAAGTCCCGGCTTTGCTCTCCTCCCAGAGACGCGAGGCCTTCCAATGCGGCGCGACGAGCCGGCTCACTCGCCTCAGGAGCCAGCGCGGAGTTTTCCATTTCGGTTCGCAGACGTTCGATCCTCCAAATTCCTGCGAGCTTGAGGGCCTCCGCACGGAGGGCTTCGTCTTTGTGATCGAGCAAGGCGGCCACAGCCTCGGCGAGATTTCCCGAAGGCCGGATTTTTCGCTGACGCTCCGCCGCCGCGATGCTGGGCAGAATCTTCGCATGCAGGCGGGCATCGTAGCGGCCGGCCACTTGGTAAGTCTTCGCATCGAACGCCAGGGCCACTTCTTCCGGACCGCCGACAGTTGCCAGCAGCTTCAGCAGGCTTTCCCGTGCCGCTTCGGAAAGAGCCGAAGCTTTGAGCAGTTGCACGACGTGCCGCAATGTATCGGGTGAAGCATCGGCCTGCACCAGGAATTCGAGCCGCTCGGGATGGTTTGTGATGCCCCATTTGTCGGCGGCGAACGCAGGCGCCCAGTAGCGTTTCAAGCCTTGGACAACCTGCCTTAACGCATACTCCAAGAACCGATCCATCGGTTGATCGACCGTCCGCAGCGCGACTTCCATCGCCCTGGCCGAGGGAACAGAGTTCAAGGCAACGACGGCCTCCAGGCGAACGCGCGGATGGGAATCCTGCACTTGGGTGAGGAACAAGTCCCAGGGCGATTGAACCATCGAGTGCCAGCGGCCAAGGACTCGGGTGGCATAGGCCCGCGCGCGAAAGTCCTCCGCGCGGAGCAACCGCACGAGCACGCCGGCTTCCACGACGTCGAGTGTTTCGTAAAGCATCAAGGCTTCGAGTAAATGGTGTTCGTAGCGCGCATCCTTCGAATCCAGGTCGTGGACCCATTCGTGGAGTCTGGGCACAAGGTTTTGCGCCGGGAACTCCGCCAAGACGCGCCTGGCTTGATTCCGAGTGTAATTCTCAGGCGCCTTGAGGTGTTCGAGCAGTTGTTCCAGTGGGACGCCTACGATTTTGGGTTTCGGCGCCAAAGGCCGGTCTTTCCTCGTCACTCGCCAAATGCGGCCATGCGTTTTATCGCGATCGGGATGGCGAAATGAGTACTGGTAATGCCCGATGATCGGGTTGTACCAGTCCCCAAGATAAATCGCCCCGTCGGGGCCGACTTTGACATCGACAACGCGGAACGAGCGATTGGTCGATTCAATCAACGGGGGCAATTCCTTGGCGCTGAATCCCGAACCGTCTTCGCTCAAGCGCCAGCGACCGACGGCGTTGTTGAAAAACGTTCCTCCGACCATGATGCCCTGCTCGTCATCGGAATAGTGCCGGCCGCTGAGGAGATCAACGCCGCAGATCTTCTTGCCCTGCCAAAGTGGTTGGTAGCGCTCCGAAGGCTTGTTGGGGACCATGACCGGCAGCAGGTCAAAAATCCCGATGCAGCAGCCATCGACGAGGATCGGCCGGCCCCACGAATCAAACACAACGCCCCAAGGATTGAGCGGGCCGTTGCTCTCGTGAAAGAAGCTGTCGAGTTGGAGAGTCGCCGGACGAAATCGCCAGACTCCGGCCCGATCCAATCGTCGAATGCCTTCAGCGGTCTCGATCCGCGAGTAGATGTTGTGTCCTTGGCAGAAGAAGAGTTCGCCGCCTGGACTCCAGGTGAACGAGTTGATGTTTTGATGGGAGTCGCCGGTGCCGAACCCTGACAGGACGACGCGAGTTTGGTCGGCTCGTCCGTCACCGTCCGTGTCCTTTAAGTGGATGAGTTCCGTGCCATGGCCAATGTAGGCGCCGCCATGCCCAAGCGCGAGACCGGTCGGAATCATGAGTCCACCGGCGAACTCGGTGGCCTTGTCGGCCCGGCCGTCGTCGTTGGTGTCTTCGAGAATGACGATGCGATCGTTCGGTTTCTGCCCCGGCTCAAGTTGCGGATAGACCGTGGTGCAAAGGACCCAGAGCCGGCCTTGCGGGTCGAACTGCATCTGAATGGGCTTCACAACCGCCGGTTCGGCGGCGAAAAGATTCGCTTGGAAGCCTTCCGCAACTCGCAAGGTGCTGAGTTCGTGTTCCGGAGAATTGAGATCTGTTTGGGCGAAAGCGGAAAGGACGGAGAGCAAGATCGCCAACAATTGCCGAGGAAACGGGCAGTGCGATGGCTTTGTCGCAAGGGGGCGTGCGCCGTGGACCAATGCCGCGTTCTCCCTCTCCCCGGCCCTCTCCCGCTGGGAGAGGCGGTGTCGGCCGCACGGAGTGGAGGTTGTCCAGCCGCGGAAACGGGTGCGAAGGCGGAGTGCCGCTCTCCCTCTCCCGTCGGGAGAGGGCCGGGGCGAGGGGGAAGCGCACATCCGAGCCGGCGGCAAGACAATCACCTCACGAGACGCCTTGCAGAAGGGGCCACCGAGTGTCCGTTCGGGCATACTCCATGAGGCATATGCTGCGTGTGGTTGAGAAGCTTTCACTTTGCGGTCATTCGATTCGGTTTAGCTCATAGACGTGAAAACTCGGCCTTGCGAGCTGGTCAATTTCCCTTTCCTTCTGCTCGATGAGGCGTGGAAAAACTTCCATTTCACCTGGAAACCATCGCACGCCGAGTTGGTCGTGCCGGTGGCTGCTCGGCTGGCTGATCAGGTCGCCATGCAGGAAGGCCCAATTCTGCGGCCGCCAGTAGTTGAAAAAGTCGGCGTTCTTCTCGACGATCAACCCCCGAAGCCGCTCCGCTTGCCGAACTTCCGGCCCGTGGGTCAAGACGCGGCCGCGCGCCCAAAAGAGCTCGCTCTGTTCGTGAAGCGGCACGCCGTCGATTCTCAACACGTATCGTCCAGGCCGCAATCCTGTGATCGTCAGGGTGCGCGCTCCCCAGACCGAAACATTTCCGTCGGGCTTTGAAAACACGGGGCCGGGAAGCATTTCGTCGAGCGTTTGAAAGCGCACGGTCGAAGTCGAAATCTGAACGCCGTGAAGCTCGGTTCCCGTCGCTTGAAACCCTCTGGTCCGCGCATCGATTTCGACCCGCCAATCCCGCTGCGGCAAACCCAGATCTCGTTCAGCCTCGTGCGCCGCTCGCCAGTAACCGTAGGCCGAAGGGTGCATGCCGTCGGCGGTCAACGGAGGCATGTCATCCGACTGGGAAGCGCGAGCGCCCAGCCTGAATAGGTCCACGAGGAGCATCCCACGCGCTTTCGTGAGATCGCGGATCGCCTGGACATACCCTTCCATTTGTTTGGTTTTCTCCGCCGCTGCGTGGACCGTCCGTGCCGGGCGTTCCAAGCGAAATGGCGACACCAAGACAATTCGGGACGTGATCCGGCTCAGCTCGTCCAACAAGAATCCGTAAGCCTGCACAAAGCCGCTTAATCCTTCCTGGCCTTGGAGCGATTCCATGAGCCCGAAGTTCGCCACAATGACCGTGGCATGGTGAGCTTTGAGGCTCTGGACCAATCCCGGGAAGTTCAGGGGACGCTCCTGACCGAACACCGTATCCCCTTCCCAAGCGAGGTTTCGGAAACGCAATTTATGGCCGGGATAACGACGAGTCAGCAGGGTTTCCAAATAACCATGCTTGGCGTCCTGCACCGTGGTCGTTCCACCGATGAACGCTACGCAATCGTTGGTCTGAAGAGGGAAGGCCGGAAGGGCGGCTTTCACCGTTGTTTGTGCCCCCGCCGCCGGCTGGTTTGTGCTTTTGTTCGAAGACACCGCGGGCGGGGAGGCGTCTCCTTCCGAATGCGCAGCCGTGCCCAAGCCGGATATTTCGCACGTTTTGCGAGTCAATGCGGCTCCGAGGCCCCGTAGCGCAGACTTGCAGTCTGCTGTAACGCCGACTTGCAGTCGGCAGGGCGTCGAACGCTCCGATGTGTTCGTAGATGTCGAGCCGGCGCAGGCTACAAGCCTGCGATACGGCAGATTGAAAATCTGCGCCACGAGTTTGTGAAAATCCCGGGCGAAGCCCGCGGCTGTGAACAAGGCGTGGATCAGGAGAATCACTGAAACGGCGGTTTTCACGGGCGCGGACATCGTTTAGAGCTAAGCGAGTTTCGGAATCGAAGTCAAAAGTGGAAAGTTTTTGTGCCTCCGGTAACATTCTTCAAAGCACAGAAGTATGGAAACCCTCCGCACTCCACGGCTGCTGCTCAGACCCTTCACGCGGGACGACCTGGACGAGCTCGCCGCCATCTTGGCCGACGCTGAGGTCATGCGGTTCTCGCTCTTGGCGCCCCGTTCCCTCGAAGAGACCCGCGTGGCGCTCGAACGAATCTTGTCGAGTTACGAGAAAGAAGGATTCGGGCTTTGTGCGGTGATCCATGAGGAGGAAGCGAAACTGATCGGCTACTGCGGGTTCGTGGTCCGTCGGATCGATGGCGAGCGCGAGATCGAGTTGGGGTGCGGACTGGCCCGCGCGTATTGGGGAAAGGGACTCGGGACCGAGGCCGCCAGAGCCTTCCGCGACTACGGCTTCGCGGTGTTGGGCTTTCGCCGGCTGATCTGTATCGTGGATCCGCGAAATATTGCTTCCATTCGTGTGGCCGAAAACCTTGGCATGAGCTATGAGAAGGAATCGGATTTCAGGGGAGCCCCCCTTCAAATTTACGGTCTGACGCGGCGCGGCTGAACCTCGCGCGGCGCCGCTACAACCGAAATCCGAAATCCGAAACCATTGCAGAATCCAATGGCTAGTCGTCTTGGAAACGACAATGACACCCGTTTGGAATTTTGACCCTCCGGAGCATGCGATTTGTATCGGATTGGTCACAAGAATCGACCATTAGCCCGCCAGCTTGCTCACCAAGGTATAGACCGCAAATCCCAACATCAGCGTCGAGCACAGCCAGAGCAGAGCGTCGATCAAGAGAGGAGGACGCAAGGAGGGATGCGTGTGCCGGTAACGCAGGTAGATCGCAGAAAAACCTATCACCGGAAGCATGCAAGCTTGAGCGACTCCGCCGATGATGACCATGAGGACCGGTTCGCCCAGCCATAGAAACCACACGGTGTAGATCACCAACAGCGTCACGACGGCGGCGTGGTGGCAAAGCGAGCGATGCCGGTCGTCGCGGACCATGACTAGCCGGATCAGTTCCAGGAAATCGACGATCACGCGCGAGTTCGAGGCCGTGGACACAAAGACCGTCGAGTACAAGACAAAGAATGCCCCGACGAGGAAGAGATCGACCGCCCAATTGCCCAAGGTCGAGGTGTAGATATTGGAAAGGGTCCGGACCATTTCGTAGCCGGACGGGATTTTCCCCAAGCCGTGCAGGACGCTGGAACCGAGGACGTAAAATGCCACCGTGGCCACCGTATAAATCGCCATCGCGACCAACGCGTCGGTTTGCATCACCCGCAGCCAGCCCCGCGCTCGCTCAAGCCAGAGCGCCGAACCGTCGCTTTTTCCCACGAAACGCGCGTAGCCTTTTTCCAGGCACCAATAGGGATAATAGATGAGCTCGGTGGCGCCGACGCCGGTGATGCCGAACACCGCAAACGCGACCGCCAGCCCGCCTTCGGGAATGTAGAACTTCAATCCGCCGAGAATTTGTTCGGGCCGCGGCGCGTACGGAGTCCAGATCAGCATCACCGCGCACGCAATCGTGATGAACGTGAAACTCACGACCATGAACGTCGAACTGGTCTCGATCAATTTGTACCGTCCGCTGATGAGCAGCAACGCGGTGACCGGAGCAACGATGATGGCCCAAGTCCGAACGTCGAGCTGAGGAAAGGCCATGTGAAATATCTGGCCCACTCCTCCCAGCATCCCGCCACTCTGGAAACTGACTCCGACGAACATCAGCATCCAGCACCAGACCACCCACGACACACGCCACCGCGGACCCGGCACTCGATCCAAGGCCTGGAAAGTCGTCTCTCCCGTCGTCAAAACGTAACGGCCAAGTTCCACCTGAACCACGACCTTGATCACACAACTCAAAATCACGAGCCAGAGGGCCGCGAAGCCGACCCGCGCTCCAAGCGTGGGCGTGGCGATGAGCTCACCCGACCCGACGATCGACGCGCTGATGATGAGTCCCGGGCCGATTTGGCGGAGAATGGGCCAAAAACCGCGCGGGGCCGATTGGATGGCGGGCATGGGCATACTATGGATATTTGGCGTAGTTTGGCGCGGCGCAAATTTTCCGTCTGCCGCATCGCAGAATTGCATTCTGCGGACACACGAATTGCCGAGCCTTCCGGCCGAGCTGCGCGCCGGGCCAAGTGCAACTCGGCGATACAGCCGATTGAGAATCTGCGCTACGGCAAAGCAGGGTCGAAGTCTGCCCGCGATTTCAGACCGGCTCTGCTTGGTCGTCGGCGCTAAACGGCGACGGAACTCGCAATTCTTGGGCGAGCGCCACGAGTTCGTCCCGCAACTTCGCGTTGACCGGAATTCCTTCGGATTTCCGGCGCTGCGCCGTTTCGTGCTCGATTTCTCCAGGAACAAAGATCCGTTCCACACCCGGCGCGAGCGGACAAGAGTGCATCAGCTCGATGAGCTGATCCACGCGTTTGCAGAACTCGGTTCGCGGGAGGAACGCGTCGATGCGGATGGCGGCAAAGGCCTGAGCTGAACCGCTCGGCGTCTCGAGGCTCTGGTATAAGCTCTTGACCTGGGTGGAGAATGCGCCGCCGCCCAACACCCCTGTGAGGATGTCGATGAACAAACTCAAACCGTAACCTTTGTACCCGCCCAAAGGCTGGATGAGTCCGCGGTCGGCTGCGGCATTGGGGTCATCGGTCGGGACACCGTGTTTATCGAGCGCCCATGCGGCCGGGATTTTTTCCCCCTTTTGTTGCGCCAGAAAAATCTTGCCCCAGGCCACCGAACCCGTGGCCATGTCGAGAGTCAAGGGCGGGTATTTTCCGGCCGGGACCGCGATGGCGACGGGATTATTGCCGAGTCTCCCTTCCCGGCCACCCGTCGGCGCCATGCTCGCGCCGGCATTGGTGGCCGCCAAGCCGATCATGCCTCGGTCGATGGCCTTCAAGGCGTAAAAGGCGGCGGCGCCAAAATGATTGCTGTTCCGCACACTCACGAGGGCAGCGCCGGCCTGCTCCGCTTTCGCCATCGCGAGTTTCATGGCCGCCAGGCCTGCGACTTGGCCCACGCCCTGCCGCGCATCGAGCGACGCGCAAGCGTCGCCCTCGGAGATGATTTCCGGGTGAACATCCGCTTTGAAGCCGCCCGCGCGCAGCCGGTCTGCATAGACTTTCAGACGGATCACGCCGTGGGAATCAACGCCCCGCAGGTTGGCGAAGAGGAGGTTCTCCGCCGTTACCGCGGCGTCTTCGGCCGAGAGCCCCAGCTTCTCGAAGCAAGCCGCGCAGAATCCGAAAAGCGCGTCGCAGGAAACTTTGGTTTCGTTCGAACTCACGTTTCGTACAGGCGCTTGAGCTCTTCGAGCGAGAAATTCGCGGCCTTGCAGTGGCCGATGATCCGTTGTTCGCGTTCCGCCACTTTGGCGGCGGCTTTCGGAACTTCGCGCGCGACTTCGACCGGAACGGCGAGCACCCCATGCTTGTCCGCGTGAATCAGGTCTCCGGTGCGGACGATGATGCCGCCCACCTTCACGGGGGAACCGAAATCGATCAGATGCACGTAGGCGTGCGAAACACAGACCCCGCCCGCAAAGTAGTGAAAGCCAAGACCGTGAACTTCATCCAGATCGCGAACATGGCCGTTCGTCACGGCGCCGACACAGCCGAGGCGGCGGTGAATCGTGGTTTGCACCTCACCGAAGTACGCTCCAACTCCAGGCGGTTGATCCAGGTCCTGCATGACGACCACGCGCGGTTCCGGAATTTCGAGAATACGTTTCCAGAAATCGTAGCGCGAGCCTGGACGGGCCGGAGGCTGGTCCGCCGCGAATCGGGCGGTCACGGCGAAGCCGACCATCACGCCGAAATCCGGGAAGAGGCACCGTATTTCCGGGGACATGAACCCTTGGTTCCGGGGACGGACATTGAATAGCTCGACGGCGTTGGAAACGGTCGGCGTGCTCAGGCTGCGCAAAGCTTCCAGATCTTCTGTTGTGATGCTCATAAAGGGGCCGGGTGCTCCTTAAGTAGAGGAGCGCCCCACAAGAGTCAAAGGCTTTCGCTCGATCCAACGGCCGAGGGACCCAAGACAGAATTCTCTGCAGCGCCGATTTGTGGTCAGCAGGGCGTCGAAAGTTCCGCCAGCGCTCGGTGTGGCCGCAATGCCGGGCTGTTCTCACGCTTTTACCAAAGGGACAGTCTTAAGGTAGATGACAGCGCTCCTGCGCGTGACCGTCTCGTGCAGCGGCGGAACGACGTGCCACGCCAGTGAAGACGTCACTGCTCCCGATCACAGGAGTTCCGCGCCTGCACGGCGCGGGGACGCCGCGGCGCTGCGTCCCTACCTCGGTTCGGGTGTTTGGCGGGATGAATATTGGCTTTCGGATGCAATCGGCTTCCGCACCGGCCTCCCTTGGGACGAACCACGGGTAACTCTACCCGCCCATCACCGCGAAGATATCCCGATAAAAATCCGCGTGGCTTTCCCAGGTCTGCGACGTCACGAGCTTGCCTTTGGCATCGATGACGCTTTGTCGGTCAATCCAGGTGCCACCGCATTGCCGAACCTCAAAGCGCACATTTCGGTAGCAGGTCATGGTTCTCCCGGCGCCCAAGCCGGCCGCGAGAAGAATCTGGATGCCGTGGCATATGGAGAAGATCCATTTCCCTCGGCGATGGAACTCCTGAACGATCTTGATCAGCCTGTCGTTATGGCGCAGGCATTCCGGCGCGCGCCCGCCAATCAGGAGAATGGCTTCATACTGGCTCGGCCTCACTTGCGCGATCGCCATGTCGGCTTGGATCAGGTAGCCGGGCTTCTCGATATAGGTTGTCCAACCCGGCTCGAAATCATGGATGACCCCATGGAGCATCTTTTTCTGCGAGGCCGCGATGACGGGACGGTAGCCGGCTTCGCGGAAGCGGTGTTGGGCGTAGAGGATTTCAAACGACTCGCCGGCATCGTCGGTGATGATCAAAATCTTCTTCATGGCTAAGATAGGCTCCACTCCCGCAAAACCTGTGGCAGTGTAGGCAACGGTCGCTGCCAGAGCCAACCCACCTTCATCGAAAACCCCGGCACGACGGCACTCCGAAATCGGCCGTCGGGCTCTAGAGCCATTAGGTGGAAGTATCGATCCGGGCCAAGTTGGTGAAACTCCGCCTGCATTCGAGGCGGGTCGATCAACCAATACTCTTTTACCCCGCCTTCTTCATACTCGTAAAACTTCTCCCCCCGATCGCGGCCACGGCTCTCCGGACTGATAACTTCGACTGCCAAATCCGCCGGGCCATCGAGGTAATTGTCTTTGAGCCTTCCAAGATTCTCGTGAGCGACAAAAATGATGTCCGGGGAACGGCCGGGGAGATTCGTGCCCGTCTTCATTTGGAACGGTTCGTCGTAAATTTCCCCCAGTGCGTGAAGCTCGACAAAATAATCCAGCAGCTTGACCAAGAACTTTTTGACCCGGGCGTGCTCTCGCGAGACTGGACTCATAAACACCACCTTTCCATTCACCCATTCTGCATGGGTGTCTTCATCGGCCCACTCCAGGAATTCGTCAAATGTTAACTCTTCGGGCGCGACGGAATGCGCCAGGAGCGGCCCGGACTGGGATTGTGCGGCCCTTGTCATGGCTTCGCTGGACCACAAGGTTAAATGGAAACGACGACGGAGCAAGCCCAAAGCCGGGGCATTGGGATGCGCGCGCCTCTGGAAGCTCGCTATAGCGGCGGACGTCTCCACCTCCCGGAGAGGGCAGCATCTTGCCACCCGGAATTGGAGGTGCATCTTGGTGAACGCTCAGACTCCCACGCCGGTTCGGCCGGGCGAGAAGTCACGGCTCTCCGACAGGGGGACGCCAATCGCCACCTTAGCGCCAAATTTCCCGCCACATGTCGCCCGTCATGCGTTCGGCTTTCATCCAGCCCGAATGGCCATCAAAGTAGAGCACATCCGGGCCACCCAAGTGGCGGTTTTTGGCTACGCGGCGGCCAGTGCTTGCGTCTTGAGACTTTGAGGACGGCAGATGCCCCGGATGCCAGACATCGTTCAGGAACAGGTCCGCGTCCTGGTAACCCTTGATGATCGGCCGCCACGAACCGTTCTCGTTGTCCGCCAGGTAGATGGTTTCCGACGGCCGATCGACCCGGCTGAGCGGCGTGGGCGCATAGAGATCAGTCCCTCCAGTATCCTTCAAGCTCTGAAAGTGCCACGAATTAATCACGTAACAGATGACCTGCTGTTTGTTGGGATAACTTGGGCACTTGAAAATCCGGATCACTCGATAGTCTCGAGTCGTGCCGCCTTCGGGGAGGTAAGGCATGAAGGCCTGGTACCAGATCACGTCGTTGCCGCGAGGGATCAGGCCTTTGTGATCGTCCGCGTACATGTGGATGGCCAGGCCCACGTTGTGGAGGTTGCTGAGGCAACTGGCCTTGTGACCGGATGCTTTGGCCTTGCTGAGCGCAGGCATCAGCATCGCAGCCAAAATGGCGATGATCGCGATGACGACGAGGAGTTCGATCAGAGTGAACGCAGCGCTCGAAAGCGAGCGACGGGGGCAATAACGGACTGGGTGGGATGGGCTCATACCGATGCTTCGTGTGTTGGGTTTCGAACGTCTTCGGGAGAAAGGCCGCCTTACGCCGGACGCGCATTAGGGCTTCGAAGCCTTCTCATAAGCTTATGAGAATTGATAGCATAGCAGACACGACGGCGTCAAACTTCGCGTGAGGACAGAATGGAACTCTGCGCCACAGCCCAAGGCGCGAAAGGCACGCGCGCGGCCGCCCTTTACGGCAGGCGAGATGCCCGCCGCTACCGTGCCATCGGGCCGCCAATGCGCCCGGCTAATTGGCCGCGTTGCCATCCGCATCGACGATCTGAATCTCGCCGAGCCCCAATTCGCGAATTCCAGCCTCCACTTTCGAGCGGTCACCGACGATGACCCAAACAAATCGATCCGCCTGCACGACGGTTCCCGCGGCCTTCTTCACGTCCTCGAGTGTCAGCGAGCTCACTTTCGCCGGGTAGCTCTGATAATAGTCGTCCGGCAAGCCAAAACGAACGATCTCCGCAATGGAACTGCCCACACTCGCCATGGTTTCCCAGGCGCCGGGCAGCTTGAGGGTCTGATTTTCACGCGTCTTGGCCAACTCCTCCATGGTAATCGGACGATCCCCCAACACCCCTTTTAACTCCTTCACGATTTCGAGCATCGACTCCTTGGTCTTATCGGTCTGCACGGAGGCGCTCACATAAAACGGTCGTTGGCCTCGCGCATCCAGCAAGCGCGAGCCCGCGCCGTAGGACCAATGCTTGTCTTCGCGAAGATTCATATTGATCCGTGAAGTGAAGGTCCCGCCGAAGATCTCGTTCATGGCGTCGATAGCGATCTCATCCGGGTTCGCTTTCGGAGGAGCAACCTGGCCCGCCAGGATGAGCGATTGGATCGAACCGGGGCGATCGATCAAGTAGAGCTCCGATTTCGGCCGGTGCGCGACTGAGCCGATCGTCTTTGTGGGCACGGTTCCGCGCGGCCAATCCTTAAATGCGGTTTCGAGTTTCGGAGTGATTTGAGCGAGAGTGGTGTCACCGACGAGGATGAGCGTCGCGTTTCCGGGTTTGAACCAGGATTGATGGAACTTTTCCAAATTCTGGCGTGTGAGTTTCGCAACCGAAGCCTCATCGCCTGACCCGGTGAATGGATTCCCGTAAGCGTGTTCCCGTCCGTAGAGCAGCCGAGGAAGGACCCGAGCCGCCATGGTATTGGGTTGAACTTTTTCCTGCTGAATGCGGTCGAGCTGCCGTTTTTGGGATCGTTTGAAATCCTCTTCGGGAAAGGAGGGGTTGAGAATGACGTCGGTGTAAATCGCCAGCGAGGCGTCCAAGTTCTCCTTAAGGGCGGACAAGGACACACTGGACGTGTCGAGGTCCGATCCGGCGCTTAGGGTAGCGCCCAGTTGTGCGAGTTCCTCGCTGATTTGCAGTGCCGTCCGTGACTTCGTGCCTTCGTCCAGCATGTCCATCGCCAGGCGAGCGGTTCCCGGACTGGTCAGTCGATCGGCCGCGTACCCGGCATCGATCAGCAACTCAAACTCGATGACCGGTATCGCGTGCCGTTCCGCAACGATGACTTTCAAGCCGTTCGAAAGCGTGGCGCGCTGCAAGGCCGGAAATTTTGCCTCGGGCCTCAGTTCGGGGATAGGCAACTTGGAACGGTCCACGATCGTGACGACTGTATCGAACTTCGGAAAGGGATGGACTTCCAGAACATACACGCCGTCGGACAGCCATGATTTGGCCGCGCTTTGGAGATCGTGGGCCGTGGCCTCCGTAACGCGTTTCAGCGTGCGTTTGTAATTGTCCGGGCTGCCGGTATAGACCTGGGACTCCGCGAGGACATCGGATTTCCCGCCGAAGCCGCCGATGCGCTCGATTTGGCGAATGAAATTCGCCAGGTATTCCGTTTTGATCCGCTGCAATTCCGCCGCCGTGGGTCCCTCCGCCAAGAACCGCGCAAGTTCCTCATCGAGGGCTCGTTCGACCTTGGCCAAATCTTCGCCCGGCCGCGCCGTCGCTCCGAGGACAAATGTTCCTGCGATTTCCTGAAGATGAGCATAGGCCACCACTTCGCTGGCGATCTGATCCTCGTAAACCAGGCGTTTGTAGAATCGCGAATTCTTTCCGGAGGCGAGCACGTCACTCACCAGGTTGAGCAGGTCGGCCTCCAGTGTTCCGAATTGGGGGATATTCCAAACCTTGTAAAGGCGCGACTGTGGAACGCGGTCGTGGGCCATCTGGCGAACGGTGCCGCGGCGTTTGGCGATCCAGACACTGTGCCTCGCCAGCGGAGGTCCTGCCGGGATGTCGCCGAAATACTTTTCCACCTTGTCGCGGACCTCCTTCGCCTCCACGTCTCCGGCGATCACGAGCGTGGCGTTGGCCGCGCCGTAATAGGTCTTGAACCACTCATGAACGTCCTGAAGCGAAGCCGCGTTGAGGTCTTCCATAGATCCGATAGTGGTCCAGGAATAGGGGTGGCCGGGAGGAAAGGTTCCTTTTGTGATCAATTCGCGAGCGATGCCGTAGGGTTGGTTTTCGCCCTGCCGCTTCTCATTTTGGACGACGCCACGTTGTTCATCCAGCTTTGCTTGGGTGACGACGCCGAGAAGGTGGCCCATGCGGTCAGACTCCAGCCAGAGGAGCAGATCAAGCGCGTCTTTGGGCGCGTTTTCGAAGTAATTCGTGCGGTCGGGATTCGTGGTCCCGTTCAAGTCCGTCGCGCCGACTTTCTCCACGGCTTTGAAGAAATCATCATCGAAATGTTCGCTGCCGTTGAACATGAGGTGCTCGAACAAGTGGGCGAAACCCGTCTTGCCGGGTTTTTCGTTTTTCGAACCCACATGATACCAGACATTCACGGCCACGATGGGCGCCTTGTGGTCCTCATGGACGATGAGCGTGAGTCCATTTTTGAGAACGAACTTCGTAAATGGCAGGTCGATATCTTTGATAAGATCCGAGCTGGCCGCGGAAGTTTCGAGAACCAACGCAGATAAAGTGGCGGCAAAAAACAATGGGGAAAGCAGCGGCAAGCATGGTTTGTTCATAATTCAAGTGCTCGTCAGCTAGTTCGCAGCGCGGCAAAGGATGGGACAAACCGGGCCTGGAGTCAAAACCTCCTCAGGGTCTGGAAACTATCAATGAGTTCAAAAGCAAACAGACACCCCTCACCCGGCCTTCGGCCACCCTCTCCC
>JACQWK010000683.1 GCA_016209525.1 Verrucomicrobiota bacterium | reverse complement strand
GGCCCACGTCGTGTTCACCCGCGAGACCGGCGGCCAGGCACGCCTCTACATTGACGGCAAGGAAGTAGTCAACCAAACCGTGGCGGGGAATCTTTCGAATTGGTTCGAGTACCGGCTGTCGCTGGGAGGTGAGTTGAACGAAGTCACTCAAGCTCCGGCCGACCATCGTTTCCGCAGTTGGCTGGGCGAGTTCTATCGTCTGGCCATTTATCGCCGCGCTTTGACGGCCCAACAGGTCGGTGACAATTACCGGCAGTTCGCCATTGGCAGCGATACGGCGGCGCCCACCGCGCCTCAGAACCTGACGGTTCGGGCAGGAGCGGTCTTCGCCGAGTTGTCCTGGGGCGCCAGCACGGATAATTCCGGGCGGGTGTTTTATGAGGTCCAGCGCAATGGCCAGAGCATCGCCTCCTTCTTGACGACGACAAGCTACGTGGATCAAACCGTGTCGCCCTCGACGGCCTACAACTATCAAGTGCGGGCGATCGATCTGTCGAGGAACGCCTCGGCTTTCACCGCGACCGTGCCGGGCAACACCAAAGCGCTCGCGCCGGTCACCGGCGTCATCAAAGCGGAGTTCTACACTGATATCACCGGAACATCGGTCGATGACCTGCGCGCTTCCGCGACGTTTCCGGCTACGCCGAATTTGACCCGCTTCTTCCCCGCGGCCGAACTTCCCGTCGATGCCCTGAACAATTACGGCGCACGCGTCACGGGCTGGTTCGTTCCGCCTCAGACTGGTGCTTATGTTTTCTTTTTGTCGTCGGACGACCAGGGGGAGTTGCGGCTGAGCACCGACGCGACGGCGGGCAACCTAAAGCTCATCGCCATGGAACCGCAGTATAATGCCTTCCGGGCCTGGACAGCCACCACGCGGCGCGATCCAGCCTCTCCGGAAAACCGGTCCGACACGTTTCTCGGCACCGCATGGACAACTCCCGATCCGGCTACCGGCGGCGCTCTCATCAATCTCCAGGCTGGAAACCGCTACTATTTTGAAGCCCTGGCCAAGGAAGGCACCGGCGGCGATAACCTCGCCGTCACCTACAAATTGAAACCGGAGCCTGATCCGGCGGCGGGCGCTCCGAGCCGGCTCCGGGGCAATGTCATTCAAACCGTGGCCGATCCGGATTTTGTGCTGCCGGTTGTCAAAACGCCGCCGCAGAGCCAGGGCGTGGCCTTCGGCCAATCGGTCACGCTCAGCGTCGAGTTGGCTGAATTCAGCAGCCCGCCGTTCACTTATCAGTGGCGCTTTGGAGGCAACCCCATCGCCGGGGCCACGGGAGCGACTTACACCATTCCTTCGTTTCAGCTCCAGAATGTCGGATACTATTCCGTCGCTGCGGCGAATCTTGCCGGTGCCGCCACCAGTGGGACGGCGTACTTGAGGCCGCAGGGCTCGGGTTTGCTCGCCCTTTACACCTTCCAAGAGGGAACTGGCGCCACCGTGCGCGACGTGTCGAACACCGGGTCTCCTTTGAATTTGGAAATCAATGATCCCAGTTCAGTCCGCTGGCTGCCCAACCAGGGATTGGCCGTGAACGCGCCGAACGTGATCATCGCCTCCGCCGGGCCTGCGACCAAGGTAATCGATGGCGTCGTTGCCTCCAGCGAGTTGTCGGTGGAAGTCTGGGCCACGCCGGCCGATCTCACGCTAACCGGCCCGGCCCGTTTTGTGACCGTTTCGGCCACGACCGGTCTCCGAAATTTTACCCTGGGCCAGGAGATGGACGCGTTCCAATTCCGGTTCCGCACGAGCGCGACGGATGCCAACGCCGGCCCGGTCGCTTTTTACACAACCTCTCCGCCGGTCGCTCAGACGCAATTGACCCACATCGTCTATACGCGAAACGTCGATGGCCTCGCTCGCATGTATGTCAACGGCGTCGAAGTCGCGCAAAACACCACCGTCACGGGGACGACCGCCACCTGGGATCCAAGCTACCGCCTGGCGCTGGCCAACGAACTGACCGGCGACCGGGGTTGGGTGGGAGAATTCCGCCGCGTGGCCATCTACAGCTTCGCCCTGCCTTCGACCGAAGTGGCCGCCAACTTCCAGGCCGGACCGAATCCGGCGCCTCCGACGACAGTCCAGCCCGTTACGTTAGCCAATGCGGCTCGCACCGCGAATACCGTGCGCTTCGATTTCCCGACTGCGACGGGCCGCCGCTACGTCGTCGAGTTCAAGAATGAATTGACGGCGAGCGCCTGGACCGAACTGCAAACGATCACCGGCAACGGCGCGATGCAATCGGCGGTGGATGCGAACGCAACCACTGCGGCTCGCTTCTATCGCGTCAGGACCGAATAGATGGCGGCGAGGCCTCATTGCTGTTG
The DNA here is from genome assembly GCA_016209525.1 of Verrucomicrobiota bacterium. Classification (GTDB taxonomy): domain Bacteria; phylum Verrucomicrobiota; class Verrucomicrobiia; order Limisphaerales; family SIBE01; genus VHCZ01. The sequence goes on along the minus strand of JACQWK010000683.1, from coordinate 373 downwards.
AATTAAGAAATGAAACCGAAGAGGACGTCTCGATTTCTCCCTCTCTTCCCTGCCAGGGAGGAGAGGGTTGGGGAGAGGAGGGCCGTCGTTATTGGATTTCCCCTCCTCACCTGGAATACACCCTTCAATCCTTGCCTTCATGTGAAAAAACCATATCCCACTCCCAAAGGTTTCACCTTGATCGAGCTGTTGGTCGTGATCGCGATCATCGCGATCCTGGCTTCCCTGTTGTTGCCGGCCCTGAGCAAAGCCAAGGAGAAAGGCACCATGGCCAGTTGCCTGGGAAATCAAAGGAACTTGATTCTCGCGTGGACCATGTACGCCGACGACAATGGCGACCGCCTGTGCAGTTGCCTGGCGTGTTACGATCGGG